>JAUIBJ010000585.1 GCA_030428025.1 Alphaproteobacteria bacterium | reverse complement strand
GCTGGAACGGGTGCTGCTCTATTTCCGCCGCGCCAAGATGGAGGACAAATACGCCCTGCATCGCGTGGGCCCCGACGGCCCCTTCAAGATCATCGCCTTCTCGGGGCAGCGCGGCGTCTCGCCCCGGGTGGTGGAGGACAAGGAATATCCGACAGAGGAGGCAGGCTATCACGGGGTCTTCATGCGCCGCGTGCACGACCTGCTGGAAAGCTGATGCGGAACCGCGGGAGGAGGGGCCATGCCACATAGCGACGAACCGTCCAGAGACGTTCCGCCGATCGCGGATTCGGACAGGCATTTCTACGAATATTTCAACGCGAAGCAGCGCGAGTATGTGAAACAGGTGCTCAGCGACGAGATCATCGAGGAATACCGCCGCCAGCCGCTAGGCCATCACAGCGAACCGCTGGAACGGACGCTGGCCTATTTCCGGCGCCTTCCGATCAGCCAGCAATACGCGCTCAAGCGCGAGGCCGACGGGACCTATCGGATGATCTCGATGTCGGGCAAGCGCGGTGTGCCGCCGAGCTATGCGAGCGATGAGATCTTCCAGACCCTTCACGATGGATACTTCGGTATCTTCATGCGCCAAATCAAAGACATGACGGAAAGACACGATGGCTGAACAGAAAATCTTCGGATACGCGAACAGGATTTCCGTCAAGCAGGGCGAGGAGATAACCTTTCACGTCAACTGCGACGGCGCAGACACCGCCGAGGCGCAGCTGGTCCGGTTGATCCACGGCGACGCGCACAAGGACGGCCCCGGCCATGTGGAGCGCGAGGTTGACCATCCTGTAAATGGCATCTGGCAGGTGAAGAAGCAGTTCACCCAGCTCGGCAATTTCTACACGGTGGACGACCCTGGCGGGAAACTCGCCGCCGAAAGCGCCTTTTCGATGACCTGTTTCATCTGGCCCACCATGCCGAAGAAGGGCATGCGCCAGACGATCATGGGCCGATGGGACACGCTGAACAACACCGGCTTCGCCCTCGGCATCAGCCCGCAGGGCTATCTGGAATTCTGGGTCGGCGACGGCGAGGAGGTGGATTACATTACCGCAGAAATGCCGCTCGTGCCCAAGGTGTGGTACGCGGTGGGGGTCGCCTACGATCCCGAAACCGACACCGCGACCCTGCATCAGACGGGCGTCCTGAACCGCTACAACTCGCTTGTCGGTCCGGTGGTGCCCTTCGAGCTCGACAGCCATATCCGAACCAAGCTGCGCTTTCGCCATGTGAACAAGGCCGACGTACCCTTCCTGATCGGCGGGGGGCGCGACAGCCACAAGCTGCGCGGCCATTTCGTCAACGACCTCTTCACCGGCAAGCTTGACCGCCCGGCGATGCTGTCCAAGGCGATGACCCGCGAGGCGTTTGACGCCATCGCCCGGGGGGAGCGCCCCGATCAATCCGAGCTGCTGGCCTTTTGGGACACCACCGAGGGGCTGGGCCCGAACGGTGTGGGCCAGACGGTGATCGACACCGGGCCGAACGGACTGAACGCCGAGGGCCACAACCACCCGGTACGCTGCATGACCGGCTGGAACTGGACCGGCAAGGACGATTGCTTTCGCCTCGCCCCCGACCAGTATGGAGGCATCGAGTTCCACCCCGACACGGTCACCGACTGCAAGTGGGAGGAAACGAACCGGATGACCGTGCCGGATGACCTGCCCTCGGGCATTTACGCCATCCGCCTGCGGGTCGGTCCGGGCTTCGGCATCGCCGAGGAATACATCGTCTTCGTCGTCCGCCCCAAGACCCCGCGTGCGAAACTGGCCTTCCTGGTGCCCACGGCCAGTTATCTGGCTTATGGCAACGAAAGCCTGTCCTTCGACGCCCATATCATCCAGCCGATGACCGGCCAGCCGCCGGTGGTGACCGATATCGACATCGAAACCTACGAACACCGAGAGTTCGGCCTGTCGACCTATGACACCTACGAGGACGGTGCGGGGGTGTGCTATTCCTCCTATCTGCGCCCGGTGATCAACATGCGGCCGAAATACCGGATGTCGTCGATGAACATCACCTGGCAGTTCCCCGCCGATCTGTCGATCGTCGCCTGGATCGACCGGATGGGATATGACTGCGACTTCATCACCGATGAGGATCTCGACCGCGAAGGCATCGACTGTCTGCGCCCCTATAACTGCGTGATCACCGGCACCCATCCCGAATATGTTTCGGAACGTATGCTGGACGCGCAGGAGGACTGGGTGCAGGCGGGCGGCCGGCTGATCTATATGGGCGGCAACGGCTATTACTGGTGCGTGGGCTTTTCCGACGACCACCCCGAATGCATGGAGGTGCGCAAGCTCGACTCCGGCATGCGCGCCTGGGCGGCCAAGCCGGGCGAGCATTATCTGCAGACCACGGGCGAGAAATCGGGCCTGTGGAAGAACCGGGGCCGGGCGCCGCAGAAGCTGCTGGGCGTGGGCTTCATCGCCGAAGGGTTCGAAACCGCGATGCCCTTCCGCAAGATGCCCGACAGCTATCACCGCACGGTCAGCTGGATCACCGACGGGATCGAGGGCGAACTGATCGGCGATTGCGGCCTTGCCTATGGCGGCGCGGCGGGGGTCGAGCTCGACCGCTACGACCTCAGCCTCGGCACCCCGCCGCACACCAAGATCATCGCCTCTTCGGGCGGGCATTCGGACAATTACGTTCTGGTCACCGAGGAGCTTCTCTATGCCTATGCCGGTCTGGTGGGCTCGCTCGACTACCGGATCCGGGGCGACGTGACCTATTACACCTCGTGGAACAACGGTGCTGTCTTCTCCACCGGCTCCATCGGGTTCGGGCAGTCGCTTCCGGCCAACGATTTCGACCGGAAGCCAGTGGACGCTGGAAGAGAAACAGTGGCGGTGATCGCGACGCCCGCTCAGGGCAGCGCGGATACCTCCACGGGCAAGAGCCCGCCCGCAAGCCCAAGCAGCAGCGTGGCCAGCAGCGCAAGCGCCATGCCCGCCCCCGAGGGGCCGGGCAGGCACTGGGGCCTTTCCCCGCGCAGGCCGAAGATGGCGGGCGCCATGAACCGGGCATAGACCGCCAGCGACAGCGCCGAATTGGCAAGCCCCACCACGGCGAGCCAGGTCAAGCCGCCGGCGATCGTGGCCGCGAACAGTTCGAACTTGCCCAGA
>JAUIBJ010000584.1 GCA_030428025.1 Alphaproteobacteria bacterium | reverse complement strand
ATTACACGCCGGAAAGCCTTGTGGGGCGGCAGGTGATGGGGGTGGTGAACTTCCCGCCCCGGCAGATCGGGCCGGTCCGGTCCGAGGTGCTGGTGCTGGGCGTTTCCGACAGCGAGGGCGGCATCGTCCTGCTTGCCCCCGATCAGGACGTCGCCGAAGGCGAGCGGATGCACTGATGCGCGTGTTGTTCACCCGGCGCCTGCCCGATGCGGTGATCGCCCGGGCAGAGGCGCATTTCGAGGTCGAGATCCGCGAGGATCCCCAGCCGCTCAAGCCCGGTCAGATGCGCGCGGCCTTCACGCTCTACGATGGCGTTCTGACAACCTTGGGCGATGCCTTCTCTGCCGAGGTGTTTCAGGGGGCCGAAGGTTCGCGCTGCAAGGTGCTGGCCAATTTCGGCGTGGGCTACAACCATATCGACGCGGGCGCGGCGCGCGAGGCGGGCATTCTGGTCACCAACACGCCCGGCGCCGTCACCGACGCCACCGCGGATATTGCGCTGACGCTGTTGCTGATGACGGCACGGCGCGCGGGCGAGGGCGAGCGGATGGTCAGAGCGGGCAAGTGGACCGGCTGGACGCCCACGCAGCTTCTGGGCCTGCATGCGACCGGCAAGACCGTGGGCATCATCGGCATGGGCCGGATCGGGCAGGCCATCGCCCGGCGCTGTCACTACGGGTTCGACATGAAGGTGATCTATTGCAACCGCTCGCCCAAGCGGGTGGAATTCGGCGCCCGGCAGGTGGACAGCCTGACCGAACTGGCGGCGGAGGCCGATTTCGTTGTCTCAGCCCTGCCGGGCGGTGCCGAGACGCATCACATGATCGGGGCGGAGGTCTTCGGGGCGATGCGTCCGCATGCCCGCTTCATCAACATCTCGCGCGGCGACGTGGTGGACGAGGCGGCGCTTATCGAGGCGTTGCAGACGGGGCGGATCGCCGGGGCGGGGCTCGATGTCTACGAGCACGAGCCGGAGGTGCCCGAGGCGCTGCGGGCGATGGAGAACGTGGCGTTGCTGCCGCATCTGGGCACCGCCGCGCTGGAGGTGCGCGAGCGGATGGGGTTCATGGCGGTCGACAACCTCGTCGCCGCGCTGGCCGGCGAGACGCCGCCGAACCTGGTGAACTGACAGGCGCCGTGCCGCACCGTCACGCTTGACGCCCGGCCGCCCTCGCGGCGATCATGCCGAAATTTGCTGAGCGAGAGGCACCATGTTCCAGCCCGCCATTACCGGGTCGGGGGTCTTCACCCCGGACCAGACCGTCACCAACGCCGAGCTGGTGCAGGTGTTCAACGCCTATGCGGAACGGTTCAACGCAGACAATGCCGAGGCGATCGCGGCCGGCCGGGTGGAGGCCAAGCAACCCTCCTCGACGGACTTCATCCGCTCGGCCTCGGGTATCGAACAGCGCCACGTGATGGACAAGACGGGCGTGCTGGACCCGGAGGTGATGCACCCGATCCTGCGCGAACGCGTCAACGACGAGCCGGGAATCATGGCCGAGATCGCGCTCGACGCCTGCGGCAAGGCTCTGGCGGCGGCGGGGCGTGCGGCGGGCGAGGTCGATCTGGTGATCTGCGCGGCCTCGAACCACGAACGGCCCTATCCGGCGATCGCCATCGAAATCCAGACGCTGTTGGGCGCGGGCGGCTTTGCCTTCGACATGAATGTCGCCTGTTCCTCGGCCACGTTCGGCATTCAGGCGGCGGCGGACATGATCCGATCTGGCTCGGTGCGCTGTGCGCTGGTGGTCAGCCCCGAGATCTGCTCGGGTCACCTCGAATGGCGCGACCGCGATTGCCATTTCATCTTCGGAGATGTCTGCACGGCGGTCGTGCTGGAACGGTCCGGGGATGCCGAAGGCCCCCATTTCCGCGTGCTCTCGACCCGCTGCGCCACGCAGTTTTCCAACAACATCCGCAACAACAACGGCTTTCTGCGCCGCACGCGGCCGGGCCATATGCAGGACCGGCGCGACATGCTTTTCGTGCAGGAGGGGCGGAAGGTGTTCAAGGAAGTGTTGCCGCTGGTCTCGAGCCACATCGCCGGACACCTGGCCGACGCGGGCCTGCCGGCGGACCGGCTCAAGCGGCTCTGGCTGCATCAGGCCAACAAGGCGATGAACGATTTCATCGGCCGCAAGGTGATGGGCCGGGTGCCCGCGCCCGAGGAACAGCCCAACATCCTGCAGGACTATGCCAATACCTCCTCGGCCGGGTCGATCATCGCCTTTTCGAAATTCTCCGACGACTTCGAGCCCGGCGAGACCGGGCTCATCTGCTCCTTCGGGGCAGGGTATTCCGTCGGCTCCGTGTTGCTGGAGCGGGCCTGAGCGTCAAATCTCGGGTGCTTTGGGGTCGGGCAGGATGCCGTCGCTCTGCCGGCCTTTGCGATGGTTCCAGTTCGGGTCGCGGCGCTTGATCCTGCGCGACATCCAGTAGCCCATCGGATAGGCCACGATCAGTCCGACCACGCCGCAGACGACGAAGGCCCAAAGATTGTAATAGTCGAGGGTGAAGGCGGCGATGAGAAGGGCGCCCGCGACGGACGCGCCGCTCAGCACTGCGAGATAGATTGCGAGACGGTCCATGATATCGCTCCTTTCCTGGTGACAGGAAAACGCTGGAACGCCTTGCGGGTTCCTTCAGCCCCGGTCGCCCACCGCCTCGCGCCAGTGCCGGCGGCAGAGGCTGAGATAGGTCTCGTTGCCGCCGATCTGCACCTGCGCGCCCGTCGTCACTACGCGGCCTTCGGCATCCTGGCGGGCGACCATGGTGGCCTTCTTGCCGCAATGGCAGATGGTGCGCACCTCGCGCATCTCGTCGGCCAGCGCCAAAAGCGCGGCGGACCCGGGAAAGAGCTCGCCCCGGAAATCCACCCGCAGTCCGTAGCACATGACCGGCACGTCGAGGTCGTCCACAACGCGGGCTAGCTGCCAGACCTGATCCATCGACAGAAACTGCGCCTCATCGATGAAGACGCAGGCAAGCGGGCCATCCTGCAGCCGTCCTTCGATCGTGGCAAACAGGTTCTCGCCCGGGGCGAAGGTGGCCGCCTCCTGTCCGATCCCGATGCGCGAGGCGATCGTGGCCGGACCCGCCCGGTCATCGACCTGCGCGGTCATCTGGAAGGTCTGCATCCCGCGTTCCTGATAG
>JAUIBJ010000583.1 GCA_030428025.1 Alphaproteobacteria bacterium | reverse complement strand
CCAACCGAAGTTCAGGCCGGCGACACGGTGATCGCCGCCCGCCGCATCGTCATCGCCACCGGCTCTTCGCCGCTGGTCCCGCCCATTCCTGGGCTCGACAGCGTGCCCTATGACACCAACGAAACCATTTTCGACCGCCGCGACAAGCCCGATCACCTGCTGATCATCGGCGGCGGGCCCATCGGGATGGAGATGGCCCAAGCCCATGTGCGGCTGGGCTGCAAGGTCACCGTGATCGAGGGCGGCAAGGCGCTCGGCCAGGACGACCCGGAGCTGGCCGCGGTGGTGACGGAAACGCTGCGCGCCGAGGGGGTGGAGATCGCCGAGGGCGCGATGGCCGCGGAGATCACCGGCAGCGCCGGAGCCATCGAGGTGCAGACGAAAGACGGCCGCCGCTTTGCCGGAACGCATCTGCTTGTGGCGGCGGGCCGCAGGCCCAACATCGACCGGCTGGCGCTCGACAAGGGCAGGATCGAGACCGACGGCCGCGCCATCAGAGTGGATGCGGGGCTGCGGACCACCAATCGCCGCGTCTATGCCATCGGCGACGTGGTGGGGGCCATGCAGTTCACCCATGTGGCAGAGTATCACGCCGGGCTGGTGCTGCGCTCGGCCCTTTTCGGGCTGCCGGTCAGGGCCCGCAGCGACCATCTGCCGCGCGCCACCTACACCGACCCCGAACTGGCGCAGGTCGGCCCGACCGAGGCGCAGGCGCGCGAGGAGCACGGCGACAGACTGGAGGTCGCCCGCTTCGATTACGGCAGGAACGACCGCGCCATCGCCGAACGCGCCACCACGGGTTTCATCAAGGTCATGGTGGTGCGCGGCCGCCCTGTCGGTGCCTCGATCGTGGGTGCCCGCGCGGGCGAGATGATCGGGTTCTGGTCGCTCGCCATCGTCAACCGACTGAAGATGAGCCAGATCGCCAGCATGGTGGCTCCCTACCCCACGCTGAGCGAGATCAACAAACGAGCCGCGGGGGCCTATTTCTCGCCCAGGCTGTTTGATAATCCTAAAGTCAGAACAGTCGTGGGGCTGGTGCAGCGCTGGCTCCCGTAGACCGGGCGGAACATGCGGTTTTTCAGATCACTTTCGGGACGGTTCCTTGTACTCACCGCCATTTTCGTCATGTTGGCGGAGGTTCTGATCTTCGTGCCCTCAGTCGCCCGTTTCCGCGAGGATTTCCTGATGTCCCGGCTGGAGCGGGCACAGATCGCCTCGCTCGCGCTTCTGGCCAACGAGGAGATCAGCCCGGAGCTACAGGAAGAACTTCTGCTCAATGCTGGCGTCTTCAACGTGGTGCTTCGGCGCGACGCGGCGCGCCAGCTGATGCTGTCATCGCCCATGCCGGCGCCAATCCACGCCACCTTCGATCTGCGCAGCGCCACCCCCCTCGAACTGATCCGCGACGCGCTGGCCTGCCTGATCGACCCGACCCCGCGGGTCATCCGGGTGATCGGCGAACCCTCGCAGATGGCCGGGCTGCTGATCGAGGTGACGCTGGAGACCGAGCCGCTTCGTAACGCGATGGTCGACTACGGGTTGCGCATCCTGGTCCTGTCGGCGGTGATCTCGATATTCACTGCGCTGTTGCTTTTCCTCGCGGTGCGCGGCCTGCTGGTGAAACCGATCCGCCGGGTGGTCGGGCATATGCAGTCCTATGCCGCCGCCCCCGAGGACGCGCGCCGGGTGATCAGGCCCTCGGCCGGGGTGACCGAACTGCGCGAGGCCGAAGAGGCCCTGCAATCGCTGCAGACCCAGCTGACCGGTGCCCTGAAACAGCGCGAACGGCTGGCCCAGCTGGGCAGTGCGGTGGCCAAGGTCAGCCACGATCTGCGCAATATCCTCAGTTCCGCCCAGCTCTTCACCGACCGGATCGAGATGAGCGACGATCCCAAGGTGATGCGGATGGCGCCGAAACTGGTCAACTCCATCACCCGCGCCGTGCATCTCTGCGAGTCGACACTTGCCTATGGCCGGGCCGAGGAACCCCCGCCGCGCCTGACCGATGTGGCGCTGGCCGACCTCGTCGACGACGTGGTCGAAAGCGAACGGCTGGCGGCGGGGGCCGAAGAGATCAGCTTTTCCGCCGACATCCCCTCTTCCCTGCGCGTCCGGGCCGATTCCGAACAGCTCTACCGCGTGCTCGCCAATCTGGTGCGCAACGCCCGGCAGGCGATTGTGGCCACGGGCCGGCATGGCGAGATCGGGATCTCGGCGCGCGAGACAGACGAGGAATATCTGATCACCGTGGCCGATACCGGCCCCGGCCTGCCGCCCAAGGCTCGCGAGCACCTGTTCCAGCCTTTTCAGGGCGGCGCCACAAAGGGCGGCTCGGGTCTCGGCCTGTCGATCGCGCAGGAACTGGTGCGCGGCCATGGCGGCGAACTGCGGCTCGAATGCTCGGGCGAGGCCGGCACCAGTTTCCTGATCCGCCTGCCGAGGGAGGCGAACGAGGCCGACTGACGGATTTTGTCACCGCCCCCCCTTGCATTGGCGGGCGGCAGCGTCTAATTGGTCGCTCTCACGGACCGATAGCTCAGCTGGATAGAGTACCTGACTACGAATCAGGGGGTCGGGGGTTCGAATCCTCCTCGGTCCGCCACCACACCTAAAGTTAATATTTAAAAACAAAATGTTGGCCCGCAATCACTGGCCCGCGCCCCACACTATTTCCCACAATTTGTTTTTGGTGGGGCGGTTGAAACCTCAACCGTTTGCCTCAGCATTGCCCGCGAAGAAAAAAGACGATCGCGCTGGTCCTGCAATAATACGCCCCAAGAATCGCCCCTCCCCGCATCATGTTTGAGTTCGCATTAAGGAAGGTTAACGTGATGGGGTGGACACAGTAACCATAATCACTTGCGCCTCCCTCTTGGTTGTCGATGGCGACACCGTGAAATGCAACGGTGAGGACCTTCGACCGATGGGCGACGGCGCACCATTCGTTTCGGGTTTCGATACTCCCGAACTGCCCAGGAGGACCTGTCGCGGGATTGTGCCGCTCCTTTGACCACGTATCGTGCCACAAAGAAGAACGTTGATGGCATCACGACCGACCGAGGAATTCCGCGCCGAAGCCGTGCGGGTAGCGTTGACCAGCGGTTTGCCGCGTAGGCAGGTGGCAGCAGATTTCGGGATCGGCTTCTCGACGTTG
>JAUIBJ010000582.1 GCA_030428025.1 Alphaproteobacteria bacterium | reverse complement strand
AGCGCCTCGGGCGCTCTCGGCCCGTTGGGATCGGCGCTGAACGTGTCGAGATAGGCGCGCGCGGCCTTGCTCACTTCACCCGACCGCTCCAGCGCCTCGCCGCGCAGAAGCCCCGCCGCTCCGGCCAACGGGCTGCCCGGGTAGTTCCGCAGGAACAGCGCGAACCGATCAGCGGCGGCGGCATGGTCGCCCTCCTCCAGGGCCTTGCGGGCAGCGTCGAAATCCGCCTGTTCGCCCACGGCAAGCTGCACGCCGTCCCCGATGTCGGGGCTTTCGGTCTCGGCCGGTGCCGGCTGGGTGGCAGAGGTGCCCGAGGTCGCGGGCGCGACCCCGCCCAGCGTGGTGCCCTGACCAAGCTGGGCGATGTCGCAATCGGCCTCCAACTCGCAAAGACGGAATTCCAGATCGCCCAGCCGGTTGGTTCCGTCCTCGACCACCCGGTCGATGCGGAACTCAAGCTCCTCGGTCTTCGAGGTGAGCCGCTGCAATTCGCTTTCGATGGCGCTCACCCGGTCGATCACCGAGCCGCCGACGGCCACGTCGCTGACGCCGCCGGTGGTGCTCAGCTCGCGTTTCAGCTTCTGCAACTCGACATAGAGCACCGACATCTCCTGCCGGATATCGGCGAGCGTTTGGTCGCGGTCCTGGGCTTGGGCCACACCGGCCGTCACCCAGACCGTCACCCAGATCGTGAGCAACACCCGGCGCATTCTCGACTACTCCCCTAGCTCGTCGGCCCGGCCGAGATCACCGTCACGGCGCGGCGATTCTTGGCCTGGCAGCTTTCCTCGCTGCAAATCTCGATCGGTCGTTCCTTGCCGTAGGAGACGGTCTTGAGGCGGCTGGCCGCCACGCCCTGGCCGATCAGGTATTCCAGCACGGAATTCGCCCGCCGCGCGCCAAGGGCGATGTTATATTCGCGTGTGCCCTTCTCGTCGGCATGACCTTCGATCACGGCATTATAGTCGGAATTGGTCATCAGCCACTGCGCCTGCCCGTCCAGCACGGCGGTCGCGGAGGGACTCAGCGAGGACTGATCCACCTCGAACAGCACCCGGTCGCCCACCGCCTGCTGGAAATAGAGCGGTGAGGCCGGATCCTGCGCCGTCCCGGCGAGACTGCCGGTGGTGGAACCGGGCGCGGTGTCGCTGTCATAGCGGTTCTGCCCGCCGCAGGCGGCGAGGCCGAGCGCCGCCGCCACCAGGATTGCCTTGCTCAGATAAGTCATGTCGATTGCCTCACATGTCAGTTTTTTGGTTGGGGCCCATGTCGATCCGGTCCTGTGGCTGTGTTGTACCATAGCCCCGCACGGTTGGAAACGAGGGCCGTGGGCGATGCGCGGTCTTAGTCCTGCAAGGGCGACCAGGCCGGATCGGAGGCGCCTGTGGGGGTGGGCACCTGCCGCAGGTTTCGGCCGGTTATATCGACGGAATAGAGGCTGGAACTGCCTTGCGCGCCCTGGGTGGCGCGGGTGAACATGATCACCCGGCCGTTGGGCGACCATGTCGGCCCCTCGTCGAGGAAGGAGGCGGTCAGCAGGCGCTCCTCGCTGCCGTCCACGCGCATCACGCCGATATGGAACCGGCCCTTGGACTGCTTGGTAAAGGCGATCAGGTCGCCGCGCGGCGACCAGACCGGCGTGCCGTAGCGGCCCTGCCCGAAGCTGATCCGCTGCGCCTCCCCGCCCCGTGCGGGCATGATGTAAAGCTGCGACGTGCCCGACCGGTCGCTTTCGAAGACGATACGGCTGCCGTCCGGGCTAAAGCTCGGCGCGGTCTCGATCGAAGGGGCGCTGGTCAGCCGCGTACTGCTGCCCGTACCGATATCCATCGCGTAAAGGTCCGAATTGCCACCGCGTGTGAGACTGTAGACCACGGTGCGCCCGTCGGGGGCGAAGCGGGGCGCAAAGCTCATCGTGCCGTCCTGGCTTTCCAGCATCCGCCGGCCGACGCTGGCCACATCCAGCACATATATGCGCGGAAATCCCGTCTCGTAGCTGGTATAGAGCACCCGGTCGCCCTGGGGCGAGAATCGCGGCGCCAGAACCAGCGCATTGCTGTCGGTCAGATAGGTGATGTTGGCGCCGTCATAATCCATGATCGCCAGCCGCTTCTGGCGGGCGTCCTTGGGGCCGGTCTCGGCCACATAGACGACGCGGCTGTCGAAATAGGGGTCTTCCCCGGTCAGCCGGCTATAGACCTGGTCGGCCACCTTGTGGGCGATCCGCCGCCAGCCCTCGGTCGTGCCCACCAGCTGCAGCCCCTGGCCCAGTTCCTGCCCGGCGAAGACGTCGTAGAGGCGGAACCGCACCACCAGCCGGCCGGAACTGTCGGCGCTGACCGCGCCGGTGATCAGCGCCTGGGCGTTGATCGCTTTCCAGTCGGAGAACTGCACCGGGCTGGTGAAGCTGGTGATCCGGCTGATATGCGCCTCGGTAGGAATTTCACGGAAGAGGCCCGTGCCGTTGAGGTCCGACGCGATCACTCGCGAGATCTGGATGGCATATTGCTCGGCCGTCGCGCCATCGGCCACGAAGGCAGGCACCGCATAGGGCAAGGGCTCGATCACCCCTTCGGTGATCTCGATCCGGAGCGGCCCGTCGCTTTGCGCCGCGGCGGGCGCGGCGGTGGCTATAAGGGCGGCAAGGAGGCAGAGCAGATATCGCATCATTTGATCCTCATTTTCTCCGGATTGAATGTCATTTCAATGTCGCGCCAGTGATCGTATTTCTCCACCGGCAGATCGAAACCGTTCGCGCCGCAGCGGATGATCGCGCGCCGGGCGGCCTCGAAAGCCTGCCGGGCGGCGGCATCGCTGCCGCCTGAGGCGTCGATGAGCCGGATCGTGTTCGACACCGGCCGCCCGTCCTCGGCCATCTCGACGCCCACCACGACGGTGGTGTTCAGCGCCTCGGTCGAGAGCGAGCCGACATTCCAGCATTGTTGAACCGCCACGCGCAGCGCGTCCTTCTCGCCGGCGGTGAGCGGCGGGCCCGACGGCGTGCTGTCGGCTTGCGTCTCGCTGCCGCCCAAGGCTGCGGCGATGGCGTCTTCCACCGAGGAGTTATCGACCTCGGGTGCCTCTTCGGCCGCCTCCGCCGCGGGGCTTTCGGTGGCAGGGGTATCGCTGGCGGGCGCTTCTTCAGCCGCCGCTGTCTCGGTC
>JAUIBJ010000581.1 GCA_030428025.1 Alphaproteobacteria bacterium | reverse complement strand
GGCATCGAGGGGACGGAGTTTGACCGGGAGGAGCTGCTCGATGCCAGCGTCGAGGGCTTCATCCCCGGAGTCAGCGCACACAGGATCGACGCCTACCTCGCCGAGGTGAACGCGCACGCCGAGGCAGAGATCGCTATGGGCGGGATGCATGAGACGTTCCTGGCGCGGCGCCATGCGCAGTTCTCCTACGAGGCCACGATTGCCGAAGAGCCGATGCTGGGCCACGATATCGACTTCATGGAACAGGAGTACGATTTCGAGGCGGTGGAAGAGATGCCGCAGGCCGTGGCGGAGCCCGAGGCCACCTATCTGGTGCGCCTCGCCACCAGCGCCTGGACCCCGCCGGCGGGCGTGCATCTGCGCTCGCTCGTTGGCAATATCGCCTCGGTCTCGACCGCTCGGCCGGGAGTGGACGCGCTTCGGGACGATCCGATGGTGCTGAATGTCGAGGCCAGCCGCGAGGCCGGGATCGAGGATGTGGACAGTTCGGTTCCGCATGTGAAGGGCACCGAGGTGCACACCCGGCCCGACCTGATGGAGCGGGGCGAGGGCGCCATCGTCGGTGTGATCGACACCGGGATCGACATCCTGCACCAGGCCTTCGACGACGCGGAAGGCAAGTCGCGCATTCTCGGCGTCTGGCTGCAGCGCGACAGGACCGGCCCGTCGCCGAAGGAGGTCGACCCAGACGCCTTCTCGCAGAATTACGGCACGCTTTATCTGGCCGAGGATATCGCGGCGTTCAGAAAGGCCCATGCGGAGACGGGCGCGGCCCCGCCCCGGGGGCTGCGCGACGAGTTCAGCGGCCACGGCACCCATGTGTCGAGCATCGCGGCCGGGCGCGCCTTCGGCACGATCGGCGACGGCATGGCGCCCGATGCGAAGATCGTCGTCGTCTCGGCCCATAACGCGTCCGACCCCGAGAACCCCGACGAGCCGCGCAGCATCGGCTATTCGGCCAGCCATGTGGATGCGCTCGCCTTTCTCAGGCGCGTCTCGCTGGGCAGGACCAAGGTCAGCGACAGCGCGTATCCGATGGCTATCAATGTCAGCCTGGGCATGAATGCCGGCGCCCATGACGGCAAGACAATGCTAGAGGCCGCCTTCGACGGGATCACCGGCGGCGGGCGCGACCCCGGCATCGTGATCGTGAAATCGGCGGGCAACGAGCGCAGCCATGACGGCCATGCCTCGGTGCAGGCCGCCCGGGGCGCGGCGGTCGAGATAAACTGGGAGAGCGAGGGGAATTCCCGCCAGCGCGATTATCTCGAAGCCTGGTTCGAACCGGGCGACCGGATCGCCTTCGAGTTGAAGACCCCGATGGGCGACAGCGTCGGCCCGGTCGATTTCGACCAGCCCGAGGCCGAGCGCGAGTTGCAGGGAAACCGCGTGCATCTGTCGCTTTCCGAAAGCCACAGCGACAACGGCCACAACCGTCTGGCCATCACCATCGAACGGCGGGGTCAGGACATCCTGCCGGGTCAGTGGACGCTCGAGATGGTGGGGCAGGACATCCTCAGCCGCGACGGCATCGTCCATATCTGGGCCGAGCGGGTGTTGAGGCGGTCGATCCGGTTCGCCTATCCCGACCGCAAGGTGACGCTCAGCATTCCCGGCACGGCGGATTCGGTCGTGACCGTGGGCGCATGCAACTCGTCCTTCCCGATGAAGCTTCTGCCGATGTCGTCGCTGGGCCTGACCCGCGACGGCCGGCCCAAGCCCGAGCTTTGCGCCCCGGGCGAGGAGATCACCGCCGCGATGGCCGGTGGCGCCACCGATGCCGCCGTGCGCAAGAGCGGCACCAGTATGGCCGCCCCGCATGTCACCGGCGCCGTCGCGCTGGTCTTCTCGGCGCGGGCCAAGGCCGGGTTGCGGCAGGTCAACGCCGTGCAACTTCAGCAGAGGCTGCGGCTGACGACCCAGAACTTTTCCCAGGTCCACAATCCGGGCTTCGGAAGCGGGCTTCTCGATGCCGCGAAACTACTCGACGAACTGACCTGAAACCGGAGGTGCAACCATGGATCCCGACGTCAAAACCTCGCTCGACTTCGTCCAGTCGGTCGAACTGCCCGAATTCGAGGATCTTGGCCTCGAAGCGGAAACCGAGGCGGAACCGCCGCATTTCGACAAGCCGGAGCTTGCGGTGACCGTCGGCTCGCAGATCGCCTCCTTCGCCGACAACGTGGACCCGGCGATGCGCGAGAAGATCTCGAACGGGTTCCTCTTTGCCCAGCAGGCCGCGAACAAGCAGATCGGCAATCCCGCCGACGCCTCGTCGCTGGCCTGGTACAACACCTATGTGAAGGTTCTGACCCAGATCGGATGGCAAAGCGAAGAGCACGGGGACGTGGCCCGCGTCATCAAAGGCACCTCTCTGCAGGTCCACAAGGAGATCATCCCGATCATCACCGCGGCCCTGGGCCCGGCGGTGGCGGGCTCGGCGCTGATCGTGAAGGTGCTCGAGGGGCTGAACCGGATGGACACGAACTCGCCCTGGATCACGCTCTTCAGCCGTGAATCCCAGCGGGCCGAGGCCAACCAGTTCCAGATGAGCCATGTGGACAATCCCGACGGCACGCCGCGCATCACGCTGGTGAATTTCGAGCTTGCGGCGCAGCGCTCGGTAACGCAGGTGCTGTTCTTCAAGCTCGACAACAACACGGCCGAACTGCGCCATACCCCGCGCAAGATCTCGGTGAACGAGCCGATCTTCTCGCAGGTGGCACCGGTCATCGCCGAACGGCTTGCCGACCGGGTGCGGCAATTCGTGATGGAAATCGAGATCTGAACGCGGGCCGGGCGGGTGCGGCCCGCCAGACCCGGTTGCGGGGCGGGGTCAGCTTACGGGCGTCTCCGCCTCGTCCTCGCCCAGGCTGATGCCGCTGCGGACGGGTTCGGGCTCGTCGCCGATCATCGGCAGGGTGCGCTCTTCCTCCACCGGAACGGCCTCGGTGAGTTCCGCGTCGGCCAGGGCCTCGAAGGTTGCCTGATCGGCATACCCGGCACCGGGCAGCCCGGCGCGGGTCTTGAAGCCGAAGAGCGCCTTGTAGGTGTTGTAGCCGAATTTGCCGTCGACTGTTCCGCCCAGCGATCCGAGAGCGACAAGCGAAAGTTGCAGGTGGCGCACATCGTCGCTGAAATCGCCCCGGTCGACGATCCGTCCCGT
>JAUIBJ010000580.1 GCA_030428025.1 Alphaproteobacteria bacterium | reverse complement strand
CCATCGGCGCCAGCAACGCGCGGCTGATCTGGAAGGTGATCCTGCCCAACGCCGCGCCGCCGCTGATCGTCGTCGCGGCGCTCTCAATCGGTTCGGCAATCCTGTTCGAGGCCGGGCTTTCGTTCCTGGGCCTGTCAGACCCCAACGCGACGAGCTGGGGGCGCATGATTGGCGATAACCGGCCCTATATCCTCGACAGCTCGTGGGGGGTGACCTTTCCGGGTCTCTGCATCTTCCTGACAGTGCTTGCGATCAGCCTCGTCGGAGATGGCCTCAACGATGCATTCAACCCGAAACTGAGGCAGCGCTGATGACCGAGGCCCTTCTCTCCGTCCGCGATCTCGAGATTTCGTTTCGCACCGGCGAGCGCGAAATTCCCGTGGTCCGCGATCTTTCCTTCGATCTGCATCGTGGCGAGACACTTGGCATCGTCGGCGAATCCGGCTGCGGCAAGAGCATCACCGCGCTGGCGCTGCTGGGGTTGGTTCCGAACCCGCCGGGCCGCGTATCCGGTGGAGAGATCCTGTTTCAGGGCGAAGACTTGGTTACCGCCAGCGAGAAGCGCCAGAACCAGATCCGCGGCAATGACATCTCGATGGTGTTCCAGGAGCCGATGACCTCGCTCAACCCAGTCTATACCATCGGCGAGCAGATCGCCGAGACGGCGCGCGCGCATTTCGGCCTGTCGCGGGAAAAGGCCTGGGAACGCGCGGTCGAGATGCTTGAACTGGTCGGTATTCCCTCTCCCGCGCAACGCGCTCGGGATTATCCGCACCAGCTTTCGGGCGGGATGCGGCAGCGGGTGATGATCGCCATCGCGCTGGTGTGCGAGCCGAAAATCCTGATCGCAGACGAGCCGACGACGGCGCTGGACGTTACCGTTCAGGCGCAGATTTTCGATCTTTTCGCGGAGCTTCAGAAAAAGATCGACGCCGCAATCATTCTCATCACTCACGACATCGGCGTGGTCGCCCAGATGACGGACCGCGTGATGGTCATGTATGCTGGCCGCAAGATCGAGGAAGGCCCTGTCGATCGTTTCGTCCGTGATCCGCGCCATCCCTACACGCGCGGCCTGATGTCGTGCATCCCGCGCCTGACTATGCCGCCGCCCGACGAAGCTGAGGTGCTGTTCGAGATCCCCGGCGTGGTTCCAGCGCCGGCGGAACTAGGCCGGCCCGGCTGCGCCTTTGCGCCGCGCTGTTCCAGTGTCATGGATCGCTGCCGCAGCGATAGCCCGCACCTTTCGCAGCTCGGGCCGGAACGTGCCGTCGCCTGCTGGCTCGAAAGCGCGTCGACCGAGGAGATTGCTCGATGACGACGACGCCGAACGTTCTGGAAGTTACCGATCTGAAGGTCTATTTTCCGCTGCCCCATGGTCAGGTCGTTCACGCGGTGGACGGGCTTTCCTTTTCCCTGCCGGCCGGTGTCGCTTTTGGGCTGGTCGGTGAAAGCGGCTCGGGCAAGTCCACGGCGGCGCTTGCCTGTGCGCGGCTCAATGACATCACCGCCGGCAGCGTCCGTCTGAACGGGCGCGACATCACCGCCCTGAAGGGAGCCGAGCTGAAGGCTGCACGGCGTGACATTCAGGTTGTGTTTCAGGATCCCTATGCCTCGCTCAATCCGCGCGAGCGCGCGGCCTCAATTGTGCGTCGCCCTATGGATCTTCTGGGCGTCGGCACGCGCGCCGAACGCGATGCGCGCGTCGATGAGCTGTTTGCGCTGGTCGGGCTTCGACCAGACCAGAAAGACCTGTTTCCGCATCAGTTTTCCGGCGGGCAGCGACAACGGATCGGCGTGGCGCGTGCGCTGGCGACGCACCCGAAGCTGCTTGTTTGCGACGAGCCGGTTTCAGCGCTCGATGTTGCCATTCAGGCGCAGATCCTGAACCTGCTGGCGCGGTTGAAACGCGATCTCGGCCTGTCTTACCTTTTCATCAGTCACGATCTCGCCGTGGTTCAGCACCTGTGCGACCATATCGCCGTGATGTATCTCGGGCAGATCGTCGAGACAGGGTCGCGCCGCGATCTGTTTTCCCGGCCGCGCCATCCCTATACCCATGCCCTGATCTCGGCGGTGCCCTCGGCGGAAGGCACTGTCAGCGAAAGCACCCGTATCCGGCTGCAAGGTGACCCTCCAAGCCCGATCAACCTGCCAAAGGGCTGCCGCTTTGCCGGGCGTTGCGCGTATGCGCAGGACTGTTGCCACCAGTCGAATCCCGCTCTGCGAGATGCCGGTGGAGGCCACGCCGTCGCCTGCCATCGCGCCGATGATCCCGAAGTCCTGGCAGCGGGCAAGGCGCTGGTGCATGGCACACCCTCCGGCTGACGCCGCCCCTTACCTTAAAGGCATCGCCCCGCATATCCCGGTGATCGACAAGGCCGGGCGTACCGACGGCGCCTGGTCCAGGGCGGACTTTGAATGGGATGCTGAGAACAACCAGTACATCTGTCCTGAGGGTGAAGCGCTGAAGCACACCTGTCAGGCCTGCCCGTCGAAACAGAAATGCTGCCCTAACGGCGCAATCGGAGCCGGTTGAGACCGCCGCCCGGAACCACCACAAACTGGCCAAGATCTTTCCTGCACTGCAGAAACCTCGAGCAGCCTGATAGGAAAGGCACTTGCGCTATGTTCGGCGCCGGCAACACGTTGTTTTTCCACAGAATCAGCGGAAAGTGGAACTTCGCCGCGAATGCATCATGCGAAAGCGCTCTAAGGTCCGGTGAGCGGGGCAAAGCTCTCAGGATGGCGCTCCGTTTGCCGTATTTTTGTTTCGGTAAACAAGAGGTGTCTCCCCGTACCAGCGGCGGAAGGCACGGCTGAAGATGCTTTGATCGGAATAGCCGAGCGCAAGCGAAACCTCTGACAATGGCAGCCAAGTATGTGCGATGAGTGACAACGCCCTGACCCGACGCCATTCATCGACTAGGCCCCGGAAGGCGAAGCCCTCGCGCCGCAACCGTCTCTGCATACTCCGCGGCTCGATCCGCAATCGCTGAGCAACGCTTTCAAGTGAACAGGCACCGAACTCCATCTGGCGGGCAATTTCGGCGCTGACCGTGTCCCGCATCCGCCCGGCCACTTCGTTTTGGGCCGTGGTAAGATAGCGCTCAATGATGGCGTGATAAGCTGTGTCGCTTTGCTCAACTGTCCGGTCGAGCAAAACGG
>JAUIBJ010000579.1 GCA_030428025.1 Alphaproteobacteria bacterium | reverse complement strand
CATCGCGGGGCGAACCGGCTGGCGGCGCAGATTGCCGAAGGGCTGGGCAGTATCGCGGCGGTGACGACGGCAGGCGACGTGGCGATGGGTGTGGCGCTGGATGCGCCGCCCGCAGGGTATCGGCTGGCAAATACGGAGGATGCGAAAGCCGCGATGGCGGCGATGCTGGCGGGCGAGGGTGTGCGTGTGACCGGCGAGAATATCTTCGGGTTCGAGGACAATGGTGGCGCGGTGGAACTGGTGGTGAGCGAGGCGCCCGCACAAGGGGGCGACACGCGGCTGGTTTATCATCCTTTGCGGCATGTGTTGGGCGTGGGCTGTGCGCGGAATGCGAACCCCGAGGAGCTTTGGGGGCTGGTTGAGGCGACGCTGGCCGAGGCCGGGGTCGCGCCGGGGGCGGTGGCCTGTGTGGCGACGATCGATCTGAAGGCGGACGAACCGGCGGTGAACGAGGTGGCAAGACGGCTGGGTGTGCCGCTGCGGCTGTTCGGCGCGGCGGAGCTGGAGGCGCAGGCCGGCCGGCTTGCCAACCCGTCCGACGTGGTCTTTGCGGAGGTGGGCTGTCACGGCGTTTCGGAAGGGGCGGCGCTGGCTTGTGGCGGCGACTTGGCTGTCGAGAAGCGGAAAACGGCGAGTGCGACCTGTGCGCTGGGGCGTTGTGCCGAGCCTTTGAAGGAGATGCCGGGCCGGGCGCGTGGGCGCCTGTCGGTCGTGGGGATCGGGCCTGGACAGGCGGCGTGGCGGACGCCCGAAGCGTCGCGGCTGATTGCCGAGGCGGAGGAGCTTGTCGGGTATGGGCTCTATATCGACCTGCTGGGGCCGCTGGCCGCGGGCAAGGCGCGGTCGGATTTTCCGCTGGGCGGTGAGGAGGCGCGCTGCCGTTATGCCTTGGAGCAGGCGGGGCAGGGGAAGAACGTTGCGCTGATCTGTTCGGGCGATGCCGGGATTTACGCGATGGGGGCGTTGGTCTTCGAACTGCTCGACCGGGACGAGGCCGCGCAGGGCGTAAGCGACGCCGCAAGACGGGTCGAGGTAGTGTGTTCGCCCGGGGTAAGCGCGCTGCAGGCGGCTGCGGCCCGAGCCGGCGCGCCCCTGGGGCATGATTTCTGCACGATCTCGCTCAGCGACCTGTTGACGCCGAGGGACGACATTATCCGCCGGCTGCATGCGGCGGCGGAGGGGGATTTCGTCATCGCCTTCTACAACCCGGTCAGCAAGACGCGGCGGACGCTGCTGGCCGAGGCGCGGGATATTCTGCTGCGGCACCGCCCGGCCGATACGCCGGTGATGCTGGCCACCTCGCTGGGGCGACCGGAGGAGCATGTACGATACAGGCGGCTCGACGCGCTGGACGTGGACGAGGTGGATATGCTGACGGTGGTTCTTGTGGGCTCCTCCAACTCCCGGTTGGCGAAGCTGGGCGAGGGGCCGCGGATGTTCACGCCACGCGGCTATGCAAGGAAGATCGACGGCGATCTGGCCAGAAGGGACGGTACGCGATGAATGAAATCCTTCTGGAATTCGCCGGGCGCATGTCGGATGCCGGGGCGACGCAGCTGCCGGAAACCTACCGCCAGATGGCAGTCAATGCGCGCTTCTTCCTGAAAACGCGCATTGCCGGGTCGGAGTTTGCCAGACAACTCGATGAGGCGAGCGATTTCCGCCTGAATCAGCGGAAGGGGCGGGTCGTCTGGACATTCGACGACGCGCCGGAAGTGGCCGCGGATGCGCAGGTGATCGGCACCTATTCGGACGATGGCAGCTTCATGTGGGGCTGGGGGCATCCGGATGTCGTCCAGCCGATGCAGCAGGCGGCCTGGGCGGTGCAGCAGTTGGGCGAGCGGCAGGAAATCGAGGAATTGCTGACCCGCGGCGGGCCGACGGACGCCGAAAGGCTGCAGGATTACATGGCGATCTGCGCCTATGTCTCGAATGCCGACGGAGTTTTCACGGGCGGCCATGGCGGCGGCGGCAAGGTCTGCCTCTGTTACTATCGCAACGATCAGCTGAAGGGGCTTTTGGGGCAATGACCGTCTATTTCATCGGCGCGGGGCCGGGCGACCCGGAGCTTCTGACCAAAAAGGCCGAGCGGGTGATAGGGGAATGCCCGGTGTGCCTTTATGCCGGCAGTCTGGTGCCGGCGGAGGTTGTGGCTTGCGCGCCGGAGGGAGCGAAGGTCATGGACACCGCGCAAATGACGCTGGACGAGACGCATGCCGAGATCGTGGCGGCACATGAAAAGGGCCAGGATGTGGCGCGGGTGCATTCGGGCGATCCGTCGCTTTATGGGGCCATCGCCGAGCAGATCCGGCGGCTGAGGCGCGACGGTATCGACTATCAGATCATCCCCGGCGTGCCGGCCTATGCCGCCGCCGCTGCCGCGCTGGGGCAGGAATTGACCGTACCGGAGATCGGCCAGTCGATCGTGCTCACCCGGGTGAGCATGAAATCCACGTCGATGCCCGAGGGCGAGACGCTGGAGAATTTCGCGCGGACGGGGACGACGCTCGCCATCCATCTGGGCGTGCGCGCCCTGCGCGAGATCGAGCGGGTGCTGGTGCCCCATTACGGGGCCGATTGCCCGGTGGTGGTGGCCTATCGGGTGGGCTGGCCCGACCAGATGTTCATCCGCGGGACGTTGTCGGACATCCGCCTGAAGGTGCGGGACGAGAAGATCACGCGCACCGCGCTGATCCTCGTCGGGCCGGTACTGGGCGAGATCGCGGATTTCACCGACAGCGCGCTTTATGACCCGGGCCACCCCCATGTTCTGCGCCCGAAAGTCACAGTCGGATGAAGATTTCCACAGGCCGGGCCGATTCCTTTGCGGGAATCGGTTGACGCGCCGATAATGTGCGTCGGCCCATCGGATTTTGAGGGGATGACGATGACGACCTATTTGCCGCCGGAGGTGCAGGCCGGGCTCGACGACGCCAGAAAGCGCGCCCGCCGCAAGTCTGCCCGCCTGCGGGTGCGCGCCGGGCAGGAAAGCTTTCCGGTGATCAAGTCCTGGGAGGACGGCTTTGCGCTGGAGATGTCCGAGGCGTCGCATCTGCGCGGGCGGGTCGAGCTTTACGATGGAACCAGGCTTCTGTCGCAGTGCCTGATCATCGCTTCCGAAAGGGACGGTGACGCGATGCGCTTCGAGTACAAGCGCATCACGGAGGCAACGGGCGAACAGCCG
>JAUIBJ010000578.1 GCA_030428025.1 Alphaproteobacteria bacterium | reverse complement strand
GCCGATCTCATCCGGTTCACCGAGGCCGGCGGCGGCGTCGCCGCGGCCTATCGTGCCCGCCCCGGCGGGCTTGCCGGGCTGTTCGGGGTGGTCTCGGATGGCGGTGCCGTGGCGGCAACGCCCCCGTCCGGTGGGGGGCTGCGCTTTCCCGGTCAGGCGCTGCCCGCCTTCGAAGGGCTGGCCCTGCCGCCGGAGCAGGTGATCCCTCATGCCGGGTTCGACCATCTGCCTGTGCGGGGCGCCGAACTTCTGGCCACGACATTCGGCGGCAAGCCGGTGGCCTGGACGAGGCCCGTGGGGCAGGGGCGCACGGCCTATTGGAACAGCATCTTCCTGGGGGAACGGCGCGCCCGCGGCCTGATTATCCAGACATTCGAGGCGATCCAGCCCGTGGCGGCGGTGCCCCTGGTCAATGCCGGGGTCATGCAGATCGACGATTTCCCCGCGCCGCTGGAAGGGTGCCTGCCGGATGTGGTGCAGGCGGGCTTTCCGGGGCTCTCGGCCGAGGCCTTCTATGGCGATGTCTGGTACCCGGACATGCTGCGGCTGGCGCGCAGACACGGGATGAGGTTCAGCTGCTTCTGCGCCTTCGACTTCACCGAACCGCATGAACGGGCCGAGGAGGGGATCGACTGGAGGGACTACCGCCCGCCGGAAGACGCCTTCGCGCCGCTGCAACGGTCGCGGCCGGCAGAGCTGGGTCTGCATGGCTACGATCACCGGTCTCTTCATCGGCGCCACTGGGCGGATGCCGCCGAGATGAAAGCCACGCTTCACCGCGCCAGGGACTTCTGGGCGGAGTTCGGCTTTGGCCCGCCGCCGCTGTCCTATGTGCCGCCCAACAACGTCTATGACGAAACGGGGCTGCGCGCCCTGACCGAGGTGTTCCCCGAGATCCGGGTGATCAGCGGCAGTTTCTTCGGCGCCCGGGAGGACGGCGGAAGCCGGGAATTCGGCCCCGAGCCTTGGGCGCCCGAGCTGTTCTGCCTGCCGAGGGTGAGCTCGGGCCATGAGTGCACGCCCGAGGCGCTTTTCGACAGTGCCAGTCATCTGGCCACTCTCGGGCTCTGGACGCATTTCCTGCATCCCGACGATGTGATCGATATTCCCCCGCCCGGCACCGCGCCCGGGTGGCGGCGCAATCCGCAAAGCCGGCCCTGGCGCAGCCGGAAGGGCAGTCAGGGGCTGTTCGAGCAGTTCTCGACGCTCGTTTCCTCTGTTTCCGGGCGGTTTCCCTGGCTGATCTGGCGCACGACCCTGGAGGCCGCAGACCGGGTGCGCGCGCATCTCGACAGCGACTGGTCGGTGGTCTTCGCGGAGGACGGGGTGCGCATCGAGGGGCCCGAGGGTGGACATCTCCGGCTGCGTCTCAACCGGGGGCAGGGGGTTGCGGGCGTCTCGGGCTGCGACCGTGTGCATGAAACCCGCCGCGGGGCCTATTCCGTCTGTCTTCTGAAGATGACGGCGGACCGGGCGGAGTTGCGCTTGTGCGAAATCCGTCCCGTGGGACTGGCCGCGCGGGTCAGGGCCTCGCTGACGGCGGGGCGGAAAGCGTCCTGAGGCGGGAGGTGGCGCGCGCCACGGTGCCGCGCCTTGCCGCCGCGCCGGATGCGTCTCGGCCAGACGCCCACTCTAAAGAAACGCCTCCAGCCCCGCATCCCGCACCGCCTCTGCGAACGCGTCATAATTCAGGATGTCGTCCTTCAGGCAATCCGACGTGGCCTTGCGGTGGCGGATCCGAATGACCTCGGGCGCCGGCAGGTCGAGATAGCCGAAGACCTCGCGGATCACCCGGTCGGGCTCTGCGGCGAGGTCTTCGTATTCCACGCATTTGCAATCCTGTCCGAAGACGGCGTTCACGTTGCGCATCATCCGGTGATGCAGTTTTTCGAAAAGCTGGGTGAGGCGGATCGCCTCGGCCACGTCGAGAGGTTCGGGCCCCGGCTTGGGCTCTTCCGTCCGCACCGCCCAGGGGCTGGCCCATTTTCCCGCATGTCGCGCCTCCTGCGCCCGGGACAGCGCGCGCATCTGCGAGACCGCGCATTTCAGGAAGTTCCGCCGCAGCAGCAGCACCAGGCGAAACTCCAGATCCGACAGCTCCTGCAGATAGCCCGTCTGATCCACCAGAGATCGGTGCGAGAGCTTCAGCCCGGCACCGATCCGGCCGGGGGGGTGGGTTACGGTGAAATCGTGAAGGTGACGCATCTGCCGGGCGCCGATCTCGGCCGGGTCCAGCCCCTCGGCATGGCCGCGCGTCCGGATCGCGGTGGTGGGTTCGTTTTCGACCGAGATACCGGGCGTGTCGTTGAGCGCGATGGTCACCAGATGGCTGCCGACGCGCCCCCAGGGCATGAGCAGCGCGAAGAGCACCGGGCGCGGCCCGGGTTTGTCCTGTTCCCCCGCCTCGCTCATCGCCGGCCCCGCAGGCGGTTGATCATGGCCGCGCGTCTCGGCGTCTTGTATATCCAGTTCAGTGCCATCTGGTGCAGGTCGGTGCCCTGCTTTGCCGGGCCGGCGGCGGGTTTCCAGGCATCCCTGTACTTGACGTTGTCGGCATACCATGCGGCATAGCGTTCGCGCAGCATGTGGCGTTTGAGGGGCGCGCGCTGGCCGTCGCGGTGCCGGGCGGTGGCAGCCTCCCAGAAGCCGGGCCAGCCTTTGGTGGTCTCTTCCCAGGTCCAGCTTTTTATGCTCGTCAGGTTTTCCGCCGACAATCCCTCCAGCAGCGCGCGGTTCCGGATCATCCGCCGCAGCGCGTCGGCCATCGCGCCTACCGTACGCTCGGGCAGGATGAAATCCGTCTGTTTCCGGCCCAGCACATCCGGCACGATGCCCACGCGGGTCGAGATCACCGGCACGCCCGAGGCCATCGCCTCGAGCACGGGATTGGGCGTGCCCTCGATCTCGGATGAGCAGACCAGCACGTCGATCTCGCCGTAATAGGCCACCATCTCGGCACGGTCGCGGCGCTTCATGGTGGAATCGGCATAGTGCTGTTCGATCTCGTGGCCTTCCTGCCGCAGCTTCTCGATCGCGGGGTTGAGGATGCTGTTGAGCCCCTTCGGGTCGCGCAACGGATCGTTGCCCCAGTTGGAATTGCCCACCCAGCCCACGCGCAGCGGGCGGTCCGTCTCGCCCAGCCGCGCCAGCCCCGAGGGTGCGAAGCGTTGCAGGTCCACGCCGTCGGGGATCACCGCCAG
>JAUIBJ010000577.1 GCA_030428025.1 Alphaproteobacteria bacterium | reverse complement strand
TGGACTTGTTCAGCCAGTGCAGCACCGCGAAGATCGGCTTGGTCAGGAAGAAGAACCAGCCCCAGTCGATCGAATCGAGGAATTTCGGCACATCGCCTTCGTTCTGGTAATTGCGGATCGTCTCCCATTCCTTGGCGCCGGCGAAGAGCCGGGTCGAGGCGGTGGCGGTCTCCCCCGCGGCCAGGGCGACGGTGGGCTGGCGGGTGGTGGTCTGGAAGATGTTGCGGCGCGTGTCCTGGAAGCTGCTGATCCGGGTGCCCGGATTTGGCGAGGGGATCAGCGTGGTCATCCAGTAATGGTCGGTGAAGCCGGTCCAGGCGGACTCATTCATGGCGATCGTCTCATGCGCAGAGGCGGGCTCGAAATCGTCATAGTCGATTTCGGTCAGCTCGCCATCCACCATGCGGATACCGCCCTCGTGGAGAATGAAGAATTTCTTCAGATTGGGAGGCAGGCCGTGGCGGGCCAGGATGCCGTAGGGCGCCAGCGTGCGGGTTTCGCCGCCGGTATTCTCGACCGACTGGGCGATGGTGAACATCAGCTTGTCGTCGATGCGCATCTCGCGGCGGAAGGTCAGCCCGGCGCCATTGTCCCAACTCAGCACGATGGGGCTGTCGGGGGTGAGCCTATCCCCGGATACGACGTTCCAAAGCGTGTTCGCGCCAGGTACGTCCTCGGGGGTCAGTCCCGAGCCAGGCGCCCAGCCGAAGAGTGCATAATAGGGGTTCACGCTGCCCACCGGCGACAGCAGCGTGACGATGTCGGAGCCCGGCGAAAGGGTTTCGCGGTAGCCCTTGAGCGACAACTGGTCGATACGTCCGCCCCGCAAGGAGATGGAGCCGATCAGCTTGCTGTTCTCGACGGCGATGCGCGGTGCGTCGTCTTCGGTCGCCTCGGTTTCGGCGGCGCCGGTCTCGGGGGTTCCGGCTACAGTGCCGTCGGCGGCGGTGGGGGGTGTGGCGACATCGACGCTCTCGGTTCCTGCCGTCGTGCCCGTCTGCGTGCTGCTTTCGGGGGCAGTAATCTCTTCGGTCTGCTGCGGTTCGGGTGGCGGGAACACCACGAACCATACAAGGATCACCAGAAAACTCAGCGCGGTCGCGAGAAGCAGGTTTCTGTTCTGGTTGTCCATCGGCAGCGGCCACCCGTCCTGTCCAAACTCCTCCGCGGGTTCAACAGAGTGCGGGGCGAAAGGTCAAGCGGATTCCGGCAAAATCGGCTCTGGTTGCGAGGCTGAGCCGGTATGTCACAGCGTTCCGCTGCGGATTTTCGGGGGCTCGGCCAGTTTCTCGGCATGGGCGGCAAGCCAGGGCAGGGTTTCGCCGAAGGGCATCGGGTACGCGATCCCGAAACCTTGCACATGGCCGCAGCCCAGTTCCGCCAGCCTTGCATGCTCGCCCGCCGTTTCCACCCCTTCGGCCAGGGTTTCCAGCCTTAGCTGCTCGGCCATGGTCAGGATTGCGGCCACCATCTGCTGCTGGGCCTGGTCGCAGTCGATCCGTCGCACGAAGGAGCGGTCAATCTTCAGACGGTTGAGCCGGAAGCGTTTCAGCGAGGAGATCGAGGCGTGGCCGGTGCCGAAATCGTCAAGGTCGATGCGGCAGCCCAGCTCGGCCAGGCGGCGGATGTTCTGCGCGGTCTCGTCGTCGGGTGAGACCGCGACAACGGTTTCCAGCACCTCGACCGTCAGCCTTTCGGGCGCCAGGTTGTGGCGGTCGAGTTCCCACGCGACCTTGTCTGCAAGCGATGCGTCGCGCAGATCGGTGGGCGAGAAATTCACACCGACCGAGGGGATGTCGAACCCCTTGGCCTTCCATCCGGCCAGCGCGCCCAGCGCCTCGCGCAGCATGATCTCCTGCAATCGGCGGGTCTGGCCGGCGCGTTCGAGATAGGGAAGGAACTTACCTGGCGCGATGACACCGCGCTGCGGGTGGCACCAGCGCGCCAGCGCCTCGAAGCCCGACACCCGACCGGTATCGGTGCAGAGTTGGGGTTGAAACCAGGCGCGGATCTCGCCGTTTTCCAGCGCCCGCAGGGCCTCGTCATGCAATCGCAGGGGGCGCAACAGGGTGGCCGATTTTTCGGTTTCCGCGCGGTGCACCCTGATGGTTGCCGGGGCGAAATCGCGGGCCTCGCGCAGCGCCGCGCCGGCGCCCGAGACCAGATCGGCGCCCGAGGTCGCACCCGTTCCTTCCGCGGTGCATATGCCGATGCAGGTGGAAAAGCACTGCGCCGCACCGGCCCTGTCGAGCGGCAGGCGCAGATCGTCCTGCAGACGGCGGGCCAGGCCAAAGACGCCCTCGGCCGTCATCGACCGGGCCGGGGCGAGCGCGATGCCGAAGCGGCCCCGGCCGAGAAAGAACACCCGGTCGCGCCGCCGAAGCACCGCACGCAGCCGATGGGCCACGTGATCGGTGGCGAACCCGGCCGATGCGGGACCCTGGGCCGCGAGGATCGTATCGTAATTCTCAAGCTCCAGCATCAGGCAGGCGGCGAGCCCGCCGCGGTTTTTCGCCATGCGCACCGCGCCGTCCAGCGCCTCTTCAAGGGACCGGCCGCTGACGAAGGCCGGATTGGCCTGAAGTCCGTGGATGCCGTTGCGCCGGCGCCGGTCGGTTGCTCCGGCCAGGACCACCAGCGTAGGGGCCACGATGGCCGCGGCCAGAAGCGCGGGCTCGCCCCCGAACCAGAACCCCGCCAGCAGTGCGGCGGGCAGCAGCGCCAAGGCCAGCGGCCCGCTGACCGCGTCGCCCAGAAAATGGCGAAGAACGAAGAGCCTGTGGTTGATGCGGCGTGGCATGAAACCTCCCAGCGTTGCGGGCAGAACGCTAGGGCCGGTCGATCAATATCGCCTTAACGCAGCTTTGGCGGCATCGCCGAATTTTTCTCGGATTTTATCGATTCGCGCGTGAGCCCCGCGAAATCGAACAGCCCAGCATCAAGCAGATGCGAGGGCCGGGCGTTCATCAAGGCACGGAACATGACCTGCCGGCGTCCGGGGCTGTTGGCTTCCCAGCCGTCGAGGATGCGCTTCACCTGCTGACGCTGGAGCCCGTCCTGCGATCCGCAGAGGTCACAGGGGATGATCGGGTAGTTCATCGCGCGGGAGAACCGCTCGCAATCGGCCTCGGCCACGAAGGCGAGCGGGCGGTAGACGAACAGGTCGCCCTCCTCGTTCACGAGCTTGGGCGGCATCGTGGCGAG
>JAUIBJ010000576.1 GCA_030428025.1 Alphaproteobacteria bacterium | reverse complement strand
CGACGACGCGGAAGATATCTGTACCGCCTTTGCCGCCGGTATCAACGCGGGCGTCGATCTGGTGCTGGACGGCACCTGGCCCCTGCCTCCGGAATTTGCCGAGCTTGGCACAAAACCCGCCCACTGGGCGCCCGAAGATGTCGTGCGCATCCGCACCCACTGCCTGTCGCGCAACGCGGCCTCGGAGTTCGCGCGGATGCAGGTTCATGCCCTGGCCGATCCCGAAACCGACCTGCTGCGGGTGCCGCTCTCTCCGCCGGTGCCGGACAGCGAATGGCAGACCATGGCCGACACCCGACTGCCGCCGGATGCGCTCACGGTCTATGCGCTCGCCACCGCTCCTGTCACCTTCCAGCGCGAACGCCTCGACGCCACGCTGGAGGAGGCATCGCAATGGTCCACTGTCGACGCAAGCATGACCGTGCAGCGCGCCGCCCCCTCGATGGAAGGCTCGAACAACTGGGCCATCTCAGCCGGCCTCACCGACACCGGCCGCCCGATCATGGCCAGTGACCCGCACCGCCAGCACGCCGCGCCGTCCCTGCGCTACATGGTACACCTGACCGCGCCGGGCCTGGACCTGATCGGCGCCGGTGAACCCTCTTCGCCCGGCATCATGGCCGGCCATAACGGCACCGCCGCCTTCAGCCTGACGATCTTTTGCGCCGATCAGGAAGATGTCATGGTTTACGAAACCACTGATGACGGCACCGCCTATCGCTATGGCGACGGCACGGAACCCTTTGTCCGACTGACAGAAAGTTTTGCGGTCAAGGGGGCGCCCGATCAATCGCTGACCCTGACATTCTCGCGCCACGGGCCTGTGGTCCACGCCAGGGACAACACCGCCGTGGCCATCCGCACCGTCTTTACCGACCCCGGCACCGCCCCCTACATGGCCAGCCTGAAATCCATGCGGGCAACCAGCGTACCCGCGTTCCGGTCGGCGCTGACCACATGGGGCGCCCCGTCGGTGAACATGGTCTATGCCGACACGGTGGGCGACATCTGCTGGCAACCCGCCGCCTATGTGCCCCGACGAAATGGCTGGCGCGGGTTGGCGCCGGTAACGGGGGACGGACGATACGAATGGCAGGGCTACATGACCGCCGCCAACCTGCCGGCGATCGAGAACCCCGGCAAGGGGTTTGTTCATTCCGCCAACGAGATGAACGTGCCCGAGGGGTGGGATCACACTGCCAACCCCATTGGCTTTGAATGGTTCGAGGACAAACGTGCCGACCGCATTGCCGAGGTGATCGGGTCCGGTGGTGCCAGGGATGTTCCGGGCAGTTGCACACTCCAGACCGATACGTTTTCGGCCTGGGCGCTGGACCTCTGTGCGTTGGTCCCGGAAACCGCGCTCGCGGCGGCGCGCGACATGCTGCGGGGGTGGGACGGATATGCCTCCGCCGGTTCGGCCGCCGCCCTGCTCTTTGAGATCTGGCTCTCTGACCACCTGCGCCCTGCCCTGCTGGCCCGCGTCGCGCCCGACAGCACCCTGCGCAGATATCTCGTTCCCGGCAATGTCCCGACGGTTGTTCGCCTGCTTCGCGGCGACTACCCCGGCCTGACCGCCCGCGCCGGCATCGACCGGGATGCGCTGATCGCCGACACGCTCAGCGCGGCCTGGGATGATGCGGCGGCCCGGTTCGGCACGGACCCCGCCGCATGGCACTGGGGCGATCTGCACAAGGGATATTTCAACCACGCCCTGACACCGCTGGGCGCCTCCCACGATGTCGGCCCGCTGACCAAGGGCGGCAGCGGCACAACCGTCATGCTCGCCCATTACGACGCTTCAGACTATCGCGTCCAGATCGGTGCCTCGGTGCGCATGGTGGTCGATGTGGGGGCCTGGGACGACAGCGTCTGGATCAACGCACCAGGTCAATCCGGCATACCCGGCGATCCGCATTACGACGATCTCGCCCCGCTCTGGGCCGAGGGCCGCTATGTGCCGATGCTCTATTCGCAGGAGGCGGTGGACAAGGCCACCGCCAGCCGGATCGAGCTATGCCCGATGCTGTCAGACTGACTCGAACCCGTATCAGCAAGGGTGGGATCGTAGCCTCCCCATGCCGCACAGAGACTACGCCACTCGGCGAGAGTAGACGCACGATTGAACTCGGAATTCTGTCTTGTGTAGAGGCTGCACTCCGAACTGAAATGGTTGAGGACGGATGAGCAGCCCCACAGATATCAGTTCCAGCACCCCTCTACCCGGTCGAATGCACCGATACGTAGATCACCGCCCTCTTCGATCATGACGTTCTTCTTGATCTTGCGGCTTGGCGTTCGGGGAAAATCGTCAACATAAGCGATGTATCGGGGCACCTTGAACGCCGCCAGACGCTTCTCGCAATGTGCGATCACGGCTTCTGGCGGGCAATCGTCCGGACCCAGCCCTTCCTTGAGCTTCAGGCAGGCTTTGACCTCTTCTGTTCTCTTCGGGTCCGGCACCGGGAGAACCGCGGCTTCCTCGATCGCGTCCAGAGCGCGCAACGCCGCCTCGACCTCCTGTGCCGCGATGTTTTCGCCCGAGCGCTTGATCATATCCTTGATGCGGCCAACGATATAGTAATAGCCGTCGGCATCACGCCGGAAGATATCCCCGGTGCGGAACCATTTGCCACTGAATGACGCCGCGTTTGCTTCGGGCCTTTTGTAATAGCCCCAGAGAATGGATCGCCCCGATACCCACAGTTCGCCGGTTTCGCCATCGGGCACGTCATTGCCGTTGTCGTCGACGATCCGCAAATCCCGGAATGGCGCAGGCACACCACATGTCTTTTCGAGCGCCTTGTCGGCCGCTTCGGACGGAACGATCGTGGCGCCGCCGATCTCGGTCATGCCATAACCTTCCCGTGCTGTGACCTGGAAACGCTCCTGTACCTCCTGGCGGGCCTCGCGGCTCCAACCATAGATGGATACGTACTGCAGGTTGAGATTCTTATCCTCGTCCGAGCGCGCGCGCATCTTCAGGGCCGGTTCGGGAAAGATGCAATAGTTGATGTCATACTCTGCCAGCCAGTCGTAGAACCGCGAGCCGCTCAGACGACGTGCGATATGCGCCGTTCCCCCCAGACGCATGATCATGAGGAACTGCCACATCGGGTCCATGTAGTAGAATGGCGCCCAGATCAGCGAGTTTCGAACCGCGCCGCCCCGGCTTCGGAATTCAGCCGCATAACAGCCAATGAGGAC
>JAUIBJ010000575.1 GCA_030428025.1 Alphaproteobacteria bacterium | reverse complement strand
CGCCTCCTGCGAGATGTCGTTGAGCAGCACCTCGTATCCGGCCGCGGCCAGAACATGGGCAATCCCGTTGCCCATCTGGCCCGCGCCCACAACGCCCACTTTGCGGATATCCATCGGCTCGCCTCTCCGTTTCCCGTTGGCGCCACCATAGGCACGGGCATGCCACCGCCGCAAGGGCCGGCAAACCTGCCCGACCCCCACAGGCCGCTGGTCGGTCCAATACGTCTCGAATTGACCCATTAGCGGTTTCTCAACGCGGATCGCCGATTCTCCCTCTCGGGTGAGATAAATCGGTGGGTGAGATGCTCAATTACGGCACGGGGCTGGCGCCCCGGACATTCGACCAATGCACATACGACGGCTCGCGGCTGCTGTTCCGCGGTCCGCGGCGCGCACTCGACGGCGACTTCGTGGCCTGCCTCGGCGGTACCGAGACCTTCGGCAAGTTCATAGACCATCCGTTTCCGGATCTTCTGGAAGAAAAGACCGGCGTGACCTGCGTGAATTTCGGCTGGCCCAATGCCGGGATCGACGTTTTCGCCGGCGACCGGGCCCTTCTGGACTGTGCCAGCCGGTCGCGGCTCTGCGTGTTGCAGGTGCCCTGCGCGATCAACATGTCGAACATGTACTACCGCGTGCATCCTCGCCGCAACGACCGATTCCTGCAGGCGACGGATGCATTGCGCTCGCTCTTCGACGAGGTGGATTTCACCGAGTTCAGCTTCACCCGGCATATGCTGGGACGGCTACAGGCGCTGTCGCCGGAGAAATTCGCCTATATCCGGCAGGAACTGGCCTCGGTCTGGGTGGCGGGGATGCAGGGGCTGATCAGCCGGATCGACGCTCCGGTCGTGCTCCTCTGGCTGTCGACCCGCACCCCGGAGAGCGCGGCGGACCGGCCCGATATCTGGGCCGATCCGGCACTGGTCAACCGAGAGATGCTCGACGCCTTGCGCGACCTTGCGCATGGGCTGATCGAGCTCAATCTCGGCGAGACCGCGCGCGGGGCCGATCCGGGCGAGGGGCGCACGCCTCAGGACAGGCGCGCGGCACATCAGGTGCTGGGACCCGAGGCGCACCGCCGCGCCGCCGAGGCGCTTTCGCCGGTAGTGGAAAGGATGGTGCAGCCCTGAACCAAAAGAGGCCCGCCGAACCGGCGGGCCTTGTCATTGTCTCGCGCAGGGTGCGCTTCGGCGCACCTTCGAGCGGCCTCAGCCAAGCTTTTCCGTCAGTTCAGGTACGGCCTGGAAGAGGTCGGCCACAAGGCCGTAATCGGCGACCTGGAAGATCGGGGCCTCCTCGTCCTTGTTGATGGCGACGATGACCTTGCTGTCCTTCATCCCCGCGAGGTGCTGGATCGCGCCCGAGATGCCGACGGCGACATAGAGATCCGGCGCCACGACCTTGCCGGTCTGGCCCACCTGCCAGTCGTTGGGTGCGAAGCCCGAGTCAACTGCGGCGCGTGAAGCACCGACAGCGGCGCCGAGCTTGTCCGCCAGCTTCTCGATCAGTTCGAAATTCTCCTGGCTGCCAACGCCGCGGCCGCCCGAGACGACGATGCCGGCCGACGTGAGTTCCGGGCGATCGGAGGCCGCGACCTTGTCCTCGACCCATTCGGAAAGCCCGGGATTGTCTGTGGCCGAGATGGTCTCGACCGGGGCCGCGCCCTGTTCGCCGGCGGCGTCGAAGGACGAGGTGCGGATCGAGACGACCTTCTTTGCGTCCTTCGATTTCACCGTCTGGATGGCGTTGCCGGCATAGATCGGGCGCTCGAACGTGTCGGCATCGACGACGCCCGAGACATCCGAGATCACCATCGCATCAAGCAGGGCGGCCACGCGGGGCAGCACGTTCTTGGCGTCGGTGGTGGCGGGGGCGACGATGTGGTCGTAATCGCCCGCCAGCGAGACTATCAGCGCGGCCGTGGATTCGGCCAGGCGGTGACCCAGCGATGCATCCTCGGCCACCAGAACCTTCGACACCCCTTCGATCTTTGCGGCGGCCTCGCCCGCGGCGGCGGCGGAGCCCCCGGCGCAGAGTGCGGTCACGTCACCCAGTTTCGACACCGCGGCCACAGCCTTGGCGGTGGCGTCCAGTGCCAGTTCGCCATCGGTCACTTCGGCAAGAAGAAGAACAGCCATTACACAGCCCCCGCTTCCTTGAGTTTCGCCACGAGCTCGTCCACCGAGCCCACCATTTCGCCTGCCTTGCGCGCTTCGGGCTCGTCCGTCTTGACGATCTCTAGGCGCGGGCTGACGTCGATGCCGTAATCGTCGGCGGTCTTCTCGTCGAGCGGCTTTTTCTTCGCTTTCATGATGTTGGGCAGCGAGGCATAGCGCGGCTCGTTGAGGCGCAGATCGACGGTCACGATGGTCGGCATCTTCACCTTGATGGTTTGCAGGCCGCCGTCGACTTCGCGGGTGACAAGCGCATGGTCGCCCTCGATTTCCAGACCGCTGGCGAAGGTACCCTGCGACCAGCCCAGCAGCGCCGAAAGCATCTGGCCTGTGGCATTCATGTCGTTGTCGATCGCCTGCTTGCCGGCGATCACCAGGCCCGGCTGCTCTTCCTCGACGATCTTGGCGAGGATCTTGGCCACCGCCAGCGGCTCGATGTCGGTGTGTACGTCATCGGCAGCCACGACCAGGATGGCCCGGTCGGCGCCCATCGCCAGCGCCGTGCGCAGGGTTTCCTGCGCCTGCTTGACGCCGATCGAGACGGCGACGACCTCGTCGGCCTGGCCTGCTTCCTTCAGGCGGATCGCCTGTTCGACGGCGATTTCGTCGAACGGGTTCATCGACATCTTCACATTCGCAAGATCGACTCCCGATCCGTCCGCCTTCACGCGGACCTTCACGTTGTAGTCGATCACACGCTTGACGGGTACGAGCACCTTCATACGTCTGGTCTCCCTAAAGTGGACGAAGAGCCGCAAGGCGACTCCTCTCATAGCTCTCCCGCGCGTTCATATAGGTTTGTTTCGGGACGTTACAGAGCAAAACCGTCATGTTTGCGTCATGTCGCGTCGCGTTTTCCCGCGAGTCGGTCAGCGGTTGGCGCCGGGTACCCAGAGCACGTCGCTGCGGCCGCCGTCATTGGCCGTGCGCGCGGCGACGAAGAACCAGTCGCTGAGGCGGTTGAGATATTTCACCGCCGCCGGGTTCACCTTTTCCACCGTGGCCAGTTCCACAGACAGCCGCTCCGCCCGGCGGGAGA
>JAUIBJ010000574.1 GCA_030428025.1 Alphaproteobacteria bacterium | reverse complement strand
GGCCGAGGTGGGGCTTTCCGAACAGGGCGCGCATTTCCTGGGCGGGATCATGAAACACGCCAGCGCGCTGGCCGCCATCACCAACCCCACGGTGAACAGCTACAAGCGGATCAACGCGCCGCGCACCATTTCCGGGGCCACCTGGGCGCCCAATACGGTCACCTGGACGGGCAACAACCGTACCCACATGGTGCGCGTCCCGGGGCCGGGGCGGTTCGAACTGCGCCTTGCCGACGGCGCGGCCAACCCCTATCTGCTGCAGGCTGTGGTGATCGCTGCGGGCATGTCGGGCATCCACCACAAGGCCGATCCCGGCAAGCGGTGGGATATCGACATGTATGCCGAGGGCCACAAGGTGCGGGGGGCGCCGAAGCTGCCGCTCAACCTGCTCGACGCGCTGCGCGCCTATAACCGCGACAAGGAACTCAAGATGATGATGGGCGAGGAGTTCTCGGCCGCCTTCGTCAAGATGAAGCACCAGGAATGGAATTCCTTCGTGTCGCATTTCTCCCAGTGGGAGAAGGACCACACGCTGGACATCTGAGCCTCGCGGCCCGATTGCGATTAGCGCCTGCCGAAGGTTCGGCGGGCGCTTTCCTTTTCGTGTGTCTGCCCGCGCCGCAATCGCGCCCTGAAGCGGGACCAAGTCAGTCCCATCGCCTAAGCGGCTTCTTCTGTTCGAAAAAATCCTGGGGGAATGGGGGCAGCGCCCCCACTCCGACGATGAAATCTATGCGTTCGCTTCGCGGATCTTCTCCGCCGCGTCCTTGTCATAGGTCACGCCCTTCTGGTCGAAGAGCTGGTCGAGTTCGCCCGACAGAGTCATCTCGGTGATGATGTCGCAACCGCCCACGAATTCACCCTTCACGTAAAGCTGCGGGATGGTGGGCCAGTCGGAATAGTCCTTGATCCCCTGGCGGATGGCGTCGTCGGCCAGAACGTTGATGTCCTGAAACTCCACGCCCATGTAGTTCAGCACGCCGGCCACGCGGCTGGAAAAGCCGCATTGAGGCATGGTCTTGGTGCCCTTCATGTACAGCACCACGTCATTGGCCTTGACGGTTTCGTCGATCCTGGTCTTTGCGTCGGTCATTGCGGCATTCCTGTTCTTCGTCTTTTTCCGGTGCAGAGGCCGGGGCCTGCTGCGGTGGCGGTTCATAGCTTGGAGCGCTCTCGTCGATCGGGAAAGCGTTGCGCCGGTTTTGGGACGGACCGTAGCGCCACCAGCGCCGGAACTCCACCCATGCCGCCCACAGAAAGATCACCGCGAAGGGTGTCAGGACAAGCATGATGGCCGGGTGAGGATCCAGATCCGGCAGGCCTTGCATGCCAAAACAGACACGAAAGCTTTCCTGATCACAGATGGCCATTGCGGGCCTCAGGTCAAGGGGTATGGCGACGTCGGCTCGGGGATCAGCCCGGCGCCTTGGTGGTCAGCGCAAGGGCATGCAGGTCGCCGTTGGGTCCGTCCATCCGGCCCTTCAGCGCCGCATAGACGGCGCGCTGCTGTTGCACCCGGTTCATGCCCTTGAACGAGGCATCGACGACTTCGGCGGCATAGTGATTGCCGTCTCCGGCCAGATCGGTGATCGTGATCTGTGCCTCCGGGAAGGCCTCTCGGATCAGTTCCTCGATTTCCTGTGCTTGCATCGCCATGCCAGTTGATCCCTTCTTCGCTGGACTCAGACTTAAGACTGTTTTCGGTGCCGTTCAAGCGTCGGGCGCCAGCCGGCGGATCCACGGCAGCGAGTCGATGTGGCGGAGATCTTCGGCATAGGCCGCATCGAGCGCGGATGCGCGCTCGGCCGTCCAGGGGTCGAAGGCGGCGGCCCCCTCCGTCTTGGGGAATTTCTTGCGCGCTGTGAGAAGCGCGTCACGATCCGGGTCGGGCTGGCGGAATAGCCATTGGGCGGCCTCTGCCGAAAGGCCGGGGCGCATGATCCGCTCGACAGGATGTATTTCGCCGGTCTCCGTCCCGGCCAGAGCCGCCGGAAGCCGGGGACCGAGTGCGCTGTAATCCTCGTACCGCCAGACCACGAACCGCGCGCTCGGTGCGGCCTCGTGCAGGCGTTCCAGCAGGTTCGACCAACGCAGCCGTTCCGGCTCGATCCCCTTGACGAAGGCGTCGAAGGGCTGCAGCGCCCCGTGATGCAGGCTTTCGCTCCAGCAGGAGGGCAGGAAGGTGGAGGGGTTGCGGATGGCCAGCCCAAGCGCGATGTCGTGGCCCGGAAAGAGCGCCAGGAACCGGGGCAGCCGAAGATGCGCCCAAGGGTAGAGTTTCTTCTTGCGCATCAGCATCTTGCGGTCGGTGCTGCCGAGAATGTTCTCGTCCATCAGAAGCACGCGCCGCGCGTCCCCGGCGTGAAGGCGCAGGAAGGCGTCGGCCGCCGCGATGCCGATTACGTCCGACACGCCCTGGCGCGGCAGATGGGTCAGCGGCGTCAGGTCGGCGCGCATGGTCTTGGGGTCGATGGCCGCCGTGCCGCGCGCGCGCAGCGCCGCCTGAGCCCCCAGAAGGCTGGCCTGCAGATGGCTCGACGCGGTCTTGTGCGCGCCGAGCAGAAAGACCAGCCTGCGGCGGGGCGCGGCCATCTCAGGCGAAATGCCCGGCAAAGCTGGACCGGAAGAGCTCGGACAGCTCTGCAAGTGGCGCCGAGGCGCCGCCCAGGCTGACCGCGTCGCCGGTGAAGCGGCCCACTGTCTGGATCGCCACGCCGGCCTGTCCGGCCGCCGCCATCAGCGCCTCGGCCGCGTCGAAACTGCAGGCGATCAGGTAACGTGCCTGATCCTCGCCAAAAAGAAGCCCCATGTCGGCGCTGTCGATCTGAACACCCACGCCTGCCGCCTCGGCCATCTCGAAGGCCGCCAGCGCCAGCCCGCCATCGGACAGATCCGTGCAGGCGCGGATCCAGCCGGCATGGGCGCGGATGAAATCGCCGTTGCGCTTTTCGGCCTCCAGGTCCACCGGCGGCGCGTCGCCCTCGACGCGATTGAAGACCTCGGCAAGAAGGGCCGACTGGCCCAGATGGCCGGTGGTTTCGCCGACGAGGATCGCCATGTGCCCGTCGCGCGCGGTGCCGGTGATCGCGTCCTCGGGGTTCTTGATCAGCCCCACCGCGCCGATGGTGGGGGTGGGCAGGATCGCGCTTCCGTCGGTTTCGTTGTAGAGCGAGACATTGCCCGACACGATCGGCATGTCGAGCGCCGTGCAGGCCGCGCCG
>JAUIBJ010000573.1 GCA_030428025.1 Alphaproteobacteria bacterium | reverse complement strand
TGCGGGCCGCAAGATTCTCGGCCATGTAATAGAGGATCTGCGCCCGGGAATGACCCGGCGCGGCCGACCACGCGACCGCCCCGCGCGCCGCCTCGACCGCGTTGCGGACATCCTTGCGGTTGGCGATGGGAACCTGCCCCAGAAGCTTACCGGTGCGCCCATGGACCGCCCGGGAATAGCCGCCATCGGGCCGGGCCTGCTTGCCGCCGACATAGAGCTTCGGCGTGCGGTCGAGGCCCGGCTCGGGGTCGCCATTGCCGGGGAAGGGCTCTATGGATGTGAGTTTCTTCGTGGGGCCGGCAGGCCTGAGATAGGCCGACAGCCCCTCCCAGCCGCCTTCGCGCCCGAAGCCGCTTTCGCGCAGCCCGCCGAAGGGCGCGGCGGCGTCGAACATGTTGGTGCCGTTGACCCAGACCACGCCGGCGGCCAGCTTCGGTGCCACGTCGAGCGCGAGGTTGAGATTCTCCGACCAGACCGAGGCGGCAAGCCCGTAGCGGCTGTTGTTGGCCAACTGCACCGCTTCCGAAGGCGTCCGGAAGGTGGTGGCGACGAGGACGGGGCCGAAGATCTCCTCCTGCATCAGCGGGTCGGCAGGCGACAAGCCGGTGATCAGCGTGGGCGGATAGAAGGCGCCGGTGGCGGGGGGTTCCACCTCGGCGCGGTAGGTCTGGCCAGTGTCGCAGGATGCGACCATCTCGGCCACGCGGTCGCGTTGCACCGGATCGACCATCGCGCCGATATCGATGCATTTGTCCAGCGGATTGCCCATGCGCAGATTGGCCATGCGGCGGCGCAGCTTGTCGTGGAAACGATCTGCGATGCCCTCCTGCACAAGCAGGCGGGAGCCGGCGCAGCAGACCTGGCCCTGGTTGAGCCAGATGGCATCGACGAGACCCTCGACGGCGCTGTCGAGATCGGCGTCGTCGAAAACCATGTAGGGCGACTTGCCGCCCAGTTCGAGCGTCAGGGCCTTGCCGTGGCCCGCCGTCACGTCGCGGATGCGGCGACCAACAGCGGTGGAGCCGGTGAAAGCGACCTTGTCAATGCCTTCATGCGCGACGATCATCTCGCCCACGGCGCCATCCCCGGTGACGATGTTGACCACGCCCTGCGGCAGCCCCGCCTGCCGACAGATATCGGCGAAAAGGAGCGCGGTGAGCGAGGTCCATGCGGCAGGCTTCAGCACGACGGTATTCCCCGCAGCCAGTGCGGGCGCCACTTTCCAGGCCAGCATCAGCAGCGGAAAGTTCCACGGGATCACCTGCCCGCAGACGCCGATGGCGCGGGCGCCCGGCAACTCGCTCTCCATCAGCTGCGACAGCCCGGCATGGTAATAGAAATGCCGCTGCGCAAGCGGCACGTCGATATCCCGCGCCTCTCGGATGGGCTTGCCGTTGTCGAGTACCTCCAGCACCGCAAAAAGCCGCGCATGCTTCTGCAGGAGCCGTGCCAGCGCATAGAGATGCCGCGCCCGACCGTGGCCGCCGAGACGCTCCCACCGTCCTTGCGCCTTCCGCGCCGCCGCCACGGCCCTGTCGACATCCGCCGCGCTGGCCTGGGTCAGCGTTGCCAGAACCTCGCCCGTGGCCGGGTTCTTCGACTCGAAGCCTTCGCCGGGATCGGTGAAGGACCCGTCGATGAAATGGCCGAACCGGTCGCCCTGATCGACCAGCCAGGCATAGGCCTCGGCGGCGCTTTCCGGCGCCGGGCCATAGGCCATCGTCTCGTAGATCTCGCGCACGCTCATGGCTTCTTTCTGGTTGCAAATACCCAAATGGCCCGACATCCGCCGCCCGACCATGACCTCACCGGAAAGCGCCGCAATTTTCTACGCAGAAAATTGCCCGGAAGATGCACATTTTCCGCATCCGGAATTTTCGAAAAATTCCGGTCACCCAAGCGCATGCCGCCACCCCGCCGAATACTGCCCGGCCACATGGTGCTCCAGTTGCCGCTCGATATCGCCCAGAAGCGACGAGGCCCCGAAGCGGAAAAGATCGGGCCGAAGCCAGCGGTCGCCCAGTTCCTCCTTGACCATCGCGAGATACACCAGCGCATCCTTCGCCTTCGATATCCCGCCTGCCGGTTTGTAACCCACGCGCCAGCCGGTCGCCGCGTGATAGTCCCGGATCGCCCGCAGCATCACCAGCGTCACCGGCAGGGTGGCGTTCACGCTTTCCTTGCCGGTCGAGGTCTTGATGAAATCGGCCCCCGCCATCATGCAGACGAGCGAGGCGCGAGAGACGTTTCGCAGGCTCCCAAGCTCGCCGGTGGCGAGGATCGCCTTTGCATGCGCGTCGCCGCAGGCCTCGCGGAAGCTGCGCATTTCGTCATAGAGCGCCCGCCAGTTGCCAGCGAGAACATGGCGTCGGGAAATCACGATGTCGATCTCCGTCGCGCCGGCCGCAACGCTCGCCTCGATCTCGGCCACGCGCAGCGGCAGGGGCGAGAGGCCGGCGGGAAACCCGGTGGAGACGGCCGCAACGGGGATGCCCGAGCCTTGCAGGGCGGCAACGGCGGAAGTGATCATCTCGTGATAGACGCAGACTGCGCCCACCGTCAGCCCCTCCATCCCCAGCGCCGCCAGCAGGTCGGCCCGCACGGGCTGCCGCGCCTTGGCGCAGAGCCGCCGCACGCGGCCCTCTGTGTCGTCGCCCGAGAGCGTGGTCAGGTCCATGCAGGAGATCGCCCGGCACAGCCACGCCGCCTGAAACTCTTTCTTCACGGTGCGGCGGCCAGGCAGGGTTCTTGCCCGGCGCTCGATGGCCGAACCATTGGCCTGCACCGAGCGGACCCAGGCCAGATCGAGCGGCAGGCCGGCGTTTCGCGCCTCTACCGCCTGCGGTAGCTGCATTCGTGAGCCGGCCGTGCCGGCAACCGATGAGGACTGTGTCGTCTCTGTCATAAGGCGAAGCGTTGCACGCTCCTGCTGCCTTGGCAAGCTGACCCGGTCAGCCAGGATCGACTAAAAATGAGAATAAGTCGCAACTGCATTGACTTTTTGAGAATGACTCGCATATTCATTTCTAGCCCAATGGAAACGGAAAGGTCCGCATGCAACTCCGCCGAAGACAGTTCGTCTCTCTGACCCTGGCCGGCGTCAGCCTGGCCGCAACCCCGCTTCGCGCGGCCGAGCGGATCGACGTGGTCGCCACCACCGGCATGATCGCCGATGCCGCCCGGCAGGTGGGCGGCGATCTGGTGGAGGTAAAGGCGCTGATGGGCCC
>JAUIBJ010000572.1 GCA_030428025.1 Alphaproteobacteria bacterium | reverse complement strand
CTGCATTTCTTCAACCCCGTCTCGAAGATGCAGCTTGTCGAGGTGATCCGCCATACAGGGACCGACGACGCGACCATCGAGCGGCTGATGGCCTTCTGCGGCGCCATCGACCGCCTGCCGGTGCCAGTGGCCGACTACCCGGGCTTCCTCGTCAACCGCGCCCTGACGCCATATCTGATGGAGGCGATGGTTCTGATGGACGAGGGCGTCGAGAAGCAGGTGATCGACCGCGCGGCACTGGATTTCGGGATGCCGATGGGGCCGGTGGCGCTGGCCGACAGCGTGGGGCTCGATATCTGCCTGCATGTGGCCGAAAGCCTGAAGGGCGCGCTCGACAAGCCCATGCCGGACATCAGCCAGCGCCTGCGCGACAAGGTCGAAGCGGGCGAGACCGGCAAGAAGGCGGGGCAGGGATTTTACGACTGGTCGGACGGCACGCCCCGGCCCGAGACCGACAAGACCGGCCCCGAGGACCTGACCGACCGGCTGATCCTGCCGATGCTGGATGCCTGCGTCGAATGCCTGCGCAAGAACGTGGCGCGCGATGCCGACGAAATCGATGGTGCGATGATCTTCGGCACGGGGTTCGCCCCCTTCCGGGGCGGGCCGATACATCATGCCAGGGCCCGCGGACCGGCGGAGATCGCCGAGCGCATGAAGGAGCTTGCGGAACGGCATGGCGAAAGGTTCACGCCCGATCCGGGCTGGTCCGAGCTCTGAGGTCGTCATGCAGAGGCTGACCGACGCCGACCGCGCCGCGCGCGAGGTGGTTGCGCGCACCGGGGGTGACATCCGCCTCGCGCTGCCCCTGGGCCTGGGCAAGCCGGTGACTTTGGCCAATGCGCTGGTGCGGCTCGCGTGCGACGACCCTTCGATCCGGCTGTCGATCTTCACCGCCCTGACGCTGGAGCGGCCCGCGCCCTCCTCGGATATGGAAAAGCGGTTCCTGGGCCCGGCGATGGACCGGCTTTTCGGGGCCTATCCGCAGCTTCTCTATGCCGATCTGTTGCGCCGGGGGGAGTTGCCGGAGAACATCACTGTCAACGAATTCTTCCTGCTCGCCGGGCGCTGGATCGGGGTGGAACCGATGCAGCAGCACTACATTTCCGCGAATTACACCCATGCCCGCGACGTGCTCATTTCCCACCGCCCGAATGTGCTGGCGCAATTGGTGGCTGAGGAGGGCGACAGCTTCAGCCTGTCCTGCAATACCGACATTTCGGCCGATCTGTTCCGCTTCCGCGAGGCGGGGGAGATGGCGTTTCTGGCGGTGGCGGAAACCAACCCGGAACTGCCCTTTCTCGACGGCGACGGCGCGGTCCTGGATCGCGATGCTTTCGAAATCGTTCTCGCCCCGCCCGAGCCCTTCGAACTCTTTTCGGCAGTGAAGCGGCCGGTGAGCGATGCAGACCACGCCATCGGCCTGCACGTCTCGCGGCTGATCGAGGATGGCGGCACGCTTCAGGTGGGGATCGGGTCCATCGGCGATGCGGTGGCCCATGCCCTGCGCCTGCGGCATCGCGGAAGCGACGCGGCGCTTCACACCGACTGCCCGTTTCCGGGCCTGCCCGCGCCGGGCGGGCCGTTCAAGGCGGGGCTGCACGGGGTGACGGAAATGCTGGGCGGCGGGCTGCTGGACCTATTCGAGCAAGGGGTGGTCTCGCGCCGGGTGAACGGCCGGGCCATCACCGCGGGCTTCTTCGTCGAGACGCGGGACTTCTACCGTCGCCTGCGCGAGATGCCGCCCGAGCGGCGGGCGCAGATCGCTATGGTGCCGGTGAGCTTCACCAACGCGCTTTATGGCAACGAGGCGGAAAGACGCGCGGCCCGGGTAAAGGCGCGGTTCGTGAACGCGGCGATGCAGGTGTCTCTGATGGGCGATGTGATGTCGGACACCGCCGAAAACGGACAGGTGGTCAGCGGCGTGGGCGGCCAGTTCGATTTCGTGGCGCAGGCCTTTGCGCTGGACGATGGCCGCTCGGTCATCACCCTTCCGGCGACACGGTGGTCGGGCGGGAAACTGCAAAGCAATATCCGGTGGAACGTGGCCGCCGTGACCGTGCCGCGGCACATGCGCGATTATGTGGTTACCGAATACGGCATTGCCGATCTGCGCGGCAAGACCGATGCGCAGGTGATCGCGGCGATGATCTCGGTGGCCGACAGCCGCTTTCAGGAAAAGCTTGTGGATCAGGCCAGAAAGGCCGGAAAGCTGCCCGGGGATTACCGGCTGCCCGAGGCGGCGCGCCACAACCTGCCGGAAACGGTGCGGGACTGGTTCGCGCCTCATCGCGAATTGCTCCCCGATTTCCCCTCCGGCACTGATTTCGACGAGATCGAGCGGGTGCTTCTGCCCGCGCTGGCCCGTCTCGGGCGCCACTCCGCCACATGGCGGGGCAAGCTGCGCCTGTTCTTTGCCGCCTTGTCGCGGCCGCCTCACCCGCGCGAGAGGGAGGCGACGGACCGGATGGGGTTTGCCTCCCGCTTTTCGGGTGTCGGGGCGCTGGCCCTTGCAGGTGCCCTGCGTCTGGACGCAAAGCAGACAAGGGGCACAGACTCTACCTGATCCAGCGGTCCATGCTGCCGAAGCTGCCGCCGACCGGCCCGCGCGGAATGCTGAGCCCGATCAGAAGCAGCCCCGCCACCATGCAGGAGAGATAGGCGAACGCGGTTCCGCCCACGACCAGCGGCGTGAAGATTAGCACCAAGCCGATCACCATGTTGAGAAACCGCGCCATGCGCGCGACCGAGGCGACCGCACTGACCGCCACCGTGATCGCCAGCGCGCCGCAGATATGCACGCTGGCGGCGACGGGGCTGTCCCAGCCCAGATAGAGCGGCGACAGCATGAGCCACGCGCCCACCGCGGCCGAGGCCGGCAACGTCCAGGGCAGGGTGATGCCGCCCGCCAGCATCTCGTGCAGGATCTCGCCGGGGCGGCGCTCGAAATCTTCCTGCATATCGTCGTCGGGGCCCTCGTCCGTGTCGCCGGTGAAGAACACCTTCAGCCAGGGCTGACCCGCCCGGTGCCGCCGGATCAGGAACTGGATCGTGGCGACGATCTCGTCGATGGCATAGGGGATCTGCAGCAGCATCGCGGTGGCGGCGATCAGGGCCAGCGTCGAATAGGTGCCGATCACCACCGGCTGGATCACGATGAAGAAGATCGACACGGCCCCCAGCGGCACGATCATGATGCCGAACAGGACAGTCAGCCACGGCATCGTG
>JAUIBJ010000571.1 GCA_030428025.1 Alphaproteobacteria bacterium | reverse complement strand
GCCTGGGGGCGTCGCATCACAGTTCCGTCACCCCCATCCCGCCCGGGGCCTCTGGCGTGCCGGCCGGTCCCCAGTGCTTGCGCGCGGCGCGGGCGGCATAGGCGGCGAAATGGCCCGTGGCCGGCCAGAGCGGCGTCTTCAGCGTGCCGCGCAGCGTGCGCCAGTGCCGCCAGGCCGCACCAAGCCGGTTGCGCGACCGGCCGCCGGAATGGCGCAGCACCATCACCTCCTCGCCCACGAGATGGGCGGTTTCGCCATCCTCGAGCAGCTTGGCCCAGAAGGCGAAATCCTCCGACGGCGCATCGGCGAAGCGTCGGCCGTTCAGGAAATCGCGCCGCAGCATCACCGTCGAGCAGCCGATCGCCGTGTCGCGCATCAGCCCCTGTCGTGTCAGGCTGTCGGGCGCCGGCATGGGCCGTAGCCGGTCGCCCTGCACGTTGGCGTAGCGCATGTAGGAAAAGACCAGCCCGCGCCGCAGCATCTCGGCCCGTTGCAGCGCCAGCTTGCCGGGTTGCCAGACGTCGTCGGAATCGAGAAAGGCGACAAAGGTGCCCGTGCCGGCATCCAGCCCGGCATTGCGTGCCGCCGCCGGGCCGCTGCGGCGGGGCAGGCGGATGACCCGCGCGTTGCAGATCTGGCCGATCCGGGCGATTTCTGCGGCGCAGGCAGCGCGCGAGCCGTCATCGACCACGATCAGTTCGCAGGGTTCCTGCTGAAGACGCACGGACCGGGCCGCCCGCCGAAGCCCGTCGGGATCGTCGAAGCAAGGAATTATTGCGGTCGTCCCGGCGTCTTCGCCGGCCGCGGCCCTGTTCAGCCGAGCAGTCACTGCATGTCCCCCAAGCGCCAGTGTCGCGTCTCGATGCAGGTCCAGAATGCGCAAGCCATTGAAATTGAGAAGGGCTTTCTTGAAGTTTTTTCGGAATGAAAAAGCTGGTCGCGGGGATGGGCAGGGGGAGGGGCAACAGATGGGGAGGCAATGCCCCATTGCCCCCAGATATCGTGACGCGCCGTAGCTACATTTTGCGAAATGAAAAATCAGCTTTCCGGCGCCCAGGGTTTTACCGGGCCGAGCGGCGGATGCGCTCTGCGCAGGTAGGAGTCGATCAGCCGGTCCATCGCCCGGCGGGTGATGTGGCGATGCTCCTCGGCATGGCCGAGCGTGGCCACCATCCGCCAATGTCCGTGCAGGAGGCAGACGAAAAGCCAGGACAGCTCGCCGCATTCGTCCAGGCTGAGCGACGGGTGCTGCACCGCGATCTCATGCGCCACCAGCTGCCCAAGACGCCCGTAATGCTGTCGGAGCGCGCTGCGGACCGGCACGCTGCCCGCGGCGAAGGCAAACACCGCCTCGACCGCCTGATCGTCGCGCGGCTTGCGCGGGTTGCCGAGCAGGTCGAAATAGAAATCCAGAAAGAAATCCAGCCGGTTGCCGTCCTCGATCCGGGTGACTCCGCTGACCAGCGCGTCGCGGTAGAGCTCGGCCATATGATCGCAGAGCGCCACCATCAGCGCCTCGGGATCGCGGAAGTAATAACGGATCAGCTGCCTGGACAGGCCGGCCGAGCGGGCCACGGCCTCGAAGGACAGGGCCTGCACCCCGTCTGACATCAGGACCGCAAAGGCGGCGCGGACGATGGCCGCCCTTTTTCCGTTCGATGTGCCCATGAGGGTTGATCCCAGAAAGCGGCGGCGGAAGGCAAGACAAATTCGGGGCAGGGGGCGCCGCCGGCCCCGGATACCCGGCTCAGCCGCCGGCCTGCAGCACCGCGGCGATGCGGCCCGACGCCTTGCCGTCGCCATAGGGGTTGAGCGCCCGGGCCATGGCCCGATAGGCCTCTGAGTCGGTCAGAAGCGCGCGCGCCGCCGCCGTTATCCTTTCGGCATCCGTGCCGACAAGGCGGACAGTGCCGGCGGTGACGGCCTCGGGTCGTTCGGTGGTGTCGCGCATCACCAGTACCGGCTTGCCCAGCGAGGGGGCCTCTTCCTGCACGCCGCCCGAATCCGTGATCACGAAATGCGAGCGCCGCATCAGCCAGACGAAAGGCAGGTAATCCTGCGGCGCAATCAGGTGGACATTGGCGGCGTCGCCCAGGATGCGCTTGACCGGGCCCTGAACATTCGGGTTGAGATGCACCGGATAGACGATCTGGACATCGGCCACGTCGCCGATCGTCCGAAGGGCCCGGCAGATGTTCTCGAAACCGGTGCCGAAATTCTCGCGCCGGTGGCCGGTGACGAGGATCATCCGCCGGCGGGAGTCCAGAAAGGGAAATCGCGCGGCCATCGCCGCATCAAGCCCGGCATCGGTATCCAGCCGCGTCACCACCTGCTGCAGGGCGTCGATGACGGTGTTGCCGGTGACGGTAATGCTGTCCGCGGGCACGTTTTCGGCCAGAAGGCTTTGACGCGCGGTTTCGGTGGGCGCGAAATGCAGGCTGGCCAGCCGGCCCACCAGCATGCGGTTCATCTCTTCCGGCCAGGGGGCGTGGATGTTGCCGGTGCGCAGCCCGGCCTCGACATGGCCCACCGGCACCCGCGCATAGAAGGCGGCAAGTGCCGCGGCCATCGTCGTGGTGGTGTCCCCATGCACCAGCACCCGGTCGTAGCGGGCACCCTCCAGCACGTCGCGCAGCGCCAGAAGGATGCGGGCTGTGATGTCGGTCAGGTCCTGGCCTGGCTGCATCACGTCGAGATCGTAGGCCGGCACGATGTCGAAGAGCTGCAGAACCTGGTCGAGCATCTCGCGGTGCTGCGCCGTCACGCAGACATCGACGGAAATTCCGTCGGCCGCGTCGAGCGCCTTCACCACCGGCGCCATCTTGATGGCTTCCGGACGGGTGCCAAAGACCAGAAGGGTTTTCAAGCTCGTCCCCAGACGTCATTCCCGCACTGGCCTTCCCTTAACAACGTCGCCCCGAAACACAACATCAAATGACCCCTGCCCAAGGGGGCGGGGGCGGGTGGCGCGCGGCTGGGGATTGTCCCTTGTCCCCCGGACCGAAAGGACGGTAGAGAAGGCCCGAACGGCCCTCCGGTTGCGGCCGGGCCCGGGGAAACGCGCGGGTTCGTGCACCCCCGGAGCAGCGGGGGCGGGACATGACCGGGCGCTGCCGCCCCGGTCGACATATGTGCCACTTCGCGGCCGCGAAGAAACCTGTGAGGAAAAATTGCCCGATCAACCTTCGGCCTCCGGCCCGGCGTTTCAGCCCAGAACCGACCCGCATTG
>JAUIBJ010000570.1 GCA_030428025.1 Alphaproteobacteria bacterium | reverse complement strand
ACCTTCGACCGGCTGTATTCGAAGATCGGGTTCATGCTGGACCCGTATTACATCACCGCCTTCGGCCCGCGCGAGCTGACCGCGGACCATCTGCGCGAGATTGCCCCGGACAGGTTCGAGACCTGCGAATATTACCAGCGCTATTTCTCGGCCACCCGGATGGTGGACGAACTCGGCGCCACTATCCGGCTGGATGAAACCTCGGCCATCCATCTTTCGATCGGCCGAAGCGAGGGCGCCCGGCGTTTCCGCGCCGCCGAGGTGCGGTACTTCAAGCTGCTGGCGCTGGTGACCATGCGCAAGCTCAGGGCGCTTTGTCACGAAAGCCCGATGCCCAGCGCCGGGCCGGCTCCGGACCTGACCGAGCGGTTCCGCGTTCTGTCCGACAGCGGCGCAAGGCTTCTGACAAAACGCGAGGCACAGGTCGCGGCGCTGATCGTGCGCGGCCATTCCAGCCGCGCCGTGGGACTCAAACTCGGAATCTCAGACCTCACGGTCAAGGTTCACCGCCGCAACATGTATCGCAAGCTGCGCATCTCGTCACAGAACGAGTTGTTCTCCTTCATCGTGGACAGAGCCTGAGGACCGGCGGATGCGAGAGGGCACGATCATACCAAAGACCGCCCGCCTGCCCGTGCACCAGGCCTTTTTTGAAGTCGATACCGTAGAAACAGCCATATTCCGTCAAAGGGGACAGATCGATGCCGGCCCATCCATACATACCGAACACCGAAGCCGCGATTCGAAGCAGGATGCTGCGAGACCTGCAACTTGACGATGGCCGGGATCTGCATGCCGCGATCCCAGGTGCGCTGAGGCTCGACCGGCCGCTTGATTTGCCCGAGGCGATCCGGTCGGAAGCGGGGCTCAGGCGCCATGTTGGAACAATCCTGTCTCGCAACGAGGATTGCACGCGCGCACTCAGTTTTCTGGGCGGCGGCTGCGCGCATCATTACGTGCCCGCGGTTTGCGACGCCATCGCCACGCGCGGCGAGTTCCTCACCGCCTATGTGGGCGACCCGCATGGCGATCTGGGCAAGTATCAGGCCCTGTTCGAATTCCAGAGCATGCTGGGCGAGCTGACCGGCATGGAGGTGGTGGGCCCACCCACCTATGACGGCACCGGGGCGGCCGGATCGGCCATCGCAATGGCGGGCCGCATTACCGGCCGGCCCTCGGCGGTGCTGGCGGGCCCGATGGGGGCGGAGCGCCGGATGCAACTGGCGAATTTCCTCAAGCCCACCGTCGAATTGCACGAGACAGGCTTCGACCGCGCAACGGGCCTGGCCGATCCCGACCGGCTGAAAGACCTGATCGGCGGGGACACGGCGGCCGTCTATATCGAAATGCCCAATTTCCTGGGCGCCATCGACACCGGCATCCACGCCATTGCCGAAACCGCCCATGCGGCGGGCGCGCTGCTGGTCGTGGGAGTCGATCCGCTCAGCCTGTCCGTCCTCGCGGCCCCGGCCGAATACGGCGCCGACATCGTCTGCGGTGACCTGCAGCCGCTGGGGCTGCACATGAACGCGGGCGGCGGTTGTGCGGGGTTCATCGCCACGCGGGACGAACCGGCCTTCGTGGCCGAAAACCCCGCGATCCTGATCAGCGGCGACAGGGGCGACGAGGGCGGCTGGCGCTTTGCCTGGTCGACGATGGAGCGCACATCCTACGTCAAGCGCGAGGACACGTCGGATTACTACGGCACCACGCAATGGCTGTGGGGGATCGTGGCGGGGGTCTACCTGTCGCTTCTCGGTCCCGCCGGGCTGCGGGAGATCGGCGAGGGTCTCGTCGCCCGCGCGGCCCACGGGGCGAAGCGCCTAAGCGCGCTGCCGTGCGTCACGGCACCGGCCGTCTCGGCGCCGCATTTCAAGGAGATCACCGTCGATTTCTCGGCCACCGGCCGCAGCGTGGCCGAGATAAACCGCGCGCTGAGTGGCAGGGGCATCTTCGGCGGCCACGACCTGGGGCAGGACGACCCGGCGCTTGCCGGTTGCGCGCTTTACTGTTTCACCGAAATGCACGGGCAAGAGGATATCGACACCCTTCTGTTCACCCTGACGGAGGTGCTGTCATGACCGGCCCGAGACACGGATACCACCAGGCCCGCTGGGACGAGCCGTTGATCTACGAGCTTGGCACGCCGGGGGCCCGCGCCCACCTGCCACCGGAGACCCCGCCAGAGATGATCGCTGACGGCGCCGAGGTGCTGTCGCGCCTGCCGGAAGGGCTGAAACGGGCGGACGGCGCCCTGAACCTGCCGGAACTGTCGGAACCCGAGGTTCTGCGCCACTACACGCGCCTGTCGCAGATGTGCCTTGGCGTCGACGTGGCGGTGGACATGATCGGCACCTGCACGATGAAATACAGCCCCAAGATCAACGAGGCGCTGACGCAGACACCACGGATGCAGGCCCTCCACCCGCGTCAGCCCGACGACACGATGCAAGGCCTGCTGGAGATCCTCTGCCGCTTCGCCGACATGATCGGAGAGATCGCCGGGTTGCCCGCAGTCAGCTTTCAGCCGGCGGGCGGCAGTCAGGGCATCTATACCAATGCCTGCCTGATCCGGGCATGGCACGCGGCACGCGGCGACAGCCAGCGCGACGAGATCATCACTACCGCCTTTTCCCACCCCGCCGACCCGGCGGCGGCGGCGACGGCGGGCTTCCGGGTGATCACGCTGGCCCCGGGCGAACGCGGCTATCCGGAACTGCCCGCGCTGAGGGCGGCGATATCGGAGCGGACGGCCGGGCTGATCCTGACCAATCCCGAAGATACCGGGCTCTTCAACCCGAATGTCGGCGATTTCGTGAAAGAGGTGCACGCCGCCGGCGGGCTCTGCGCCTGGGATCAGGCCAATGCCAACGGCCTGCTGGGAGTGATGCGCGCCGGCGATCTGGGCTTCGACCTGTGCCAATTCAACCTGCACAAGACCTTCTCTGCCCCGCACAGTTCCAACGGCCAAGCCTGCGCCGCGGTCTGCGCCTCCGACGCGCTGGCCCCCTTCCTGCCGGTGCCGGTGCCGGTGCGGCACGGCGAGGGCTTCGCGCTCGACTGGGACCGCCCGCAAAGCATCGGCAAGATCCGTAGTTTCCTAGGCAATGCGCAGGTGGTGGTCAAAGCCTACGCCTGGGTCATGGCGCTGGGGGCCGAGGGGTTGCGGGCGGTGGCCGACACGGCGGTGATGAACAGCCGCTATATCAACCGGGCGCTTGCGGCGCTTG
>JAUIBJ010000569.1 GCA_030428025.1 Alphaproteobacteria bacterium | reverse complement strand
GAACCTTCGCCTGCTCGGTGAAGCCCAGTGCCAGGAGCCGGCCTGCCAGCTCATTCGCCGTGACGGGGTCGAGCCTGTCGATGTCGCTCCCTGCGGCGGGCAGCGCGTGGCGCAGGAAATCGAAATCAGCGGCGCGCTGGGTCAGGATGCCCAGCAGCGCGTTGCGCACGTTCGGCCGGCCCGGATCCCCTGGATCCATTATCCGCTGCAGTTCGGTGAAGGCCTGATCGAAGGCACCGGAGGTGGCAAGCGCCGACAGATAGGCACGGGACAATTCGGCCCCCAACGGCTCGCCACGGTATTCGGTTGCATAGGCTCCGGCAAGCTGGGCCATGTCATAGGAAATCTCCGCCCCGCGGCGCAGCCGGGTGTCGATCAGCCGCAAGAGCGCTTCGGCCGAAGGCGCCCCATTGTCGTGGACAATCGCGTCGAGCTTAGCTTCGGCACTGTCTGGTTCGCCTTCGTTGATCGCTACATCGGCCTCCAGAAGCGCGGACTCGGCAGTCACGGTTGCCTCGCTGCGGTTCAGGATCCGGCGCACGCGGGCGCTTTGTTGCTCCAGCCCCGCATCAAAGAAGCGCCTCGCCAGCGCAGGGCCCAGCTGCGCGCGCAGATGCGGCGGCAGGGCGGAAAACCCGCGCAGGATGGCATCGGCATCGAGCGGAACATTGGCCGGCAAGGTCCGGTAGGCTAGGGCCGACCACAATGCCGTCGTCGGCGCGCATTCCATTTGCCCGAAAAGGGGAGAGCCGGCGGCGGCATGCCCTTGCTCCAGGATCGCCGCCATGTCGCGAAGGACGGCTTCGTGCTCTGTCGCCGCCCCCATCTGATCGAGCGTCTGCCGCGCCTCGGCGCCAAAGCCGAAATGGATATAGAACCGCGCAAGCGCCGTGACCGCGTCAGCGTTGGGCTTGTCGAACTCCCCCATCAGTTGCGAGCGGAAGACCCCGATCTGTGTGCCGAAGGGTGCCGCGCCCGCCCAGGTAGCGACATCGACCCGGTCCGGATCGAGGCAGACCTCCGGCGCGGTACCGTCAAGCTCGGACAGCATGACCTCGCGCATGTCCCTGTCGATGCTGGTTTCGGCGCGCAGATGGATGTTGGCGCCCGGGGCGGGGGCGGGGGATGTACCCACCTCTGGCAGCGGCACGGGCGCAGCAGGCTTTGGTGTTCGCTTTTCCGGCAGCGCCTGGCGTGGCGACAGCAACCCCTGCGCAGCGGCCCGGCCGATTTCACGCACCAGCCGCTCGCGGCTGAGGTCGAGCATGGCCGTGGCCGGCGCGTCCGGTTCTGCTCGCGGACCGGATGCCGCCACCAGATCGCGCGCCAGACCGCGCGATACCATGTCCGCCGCGGCCGAGAGCCGCGCCTTCGGGAACGGCTCGAGCATGACAACGGTTTTGGCTGGCAGAACCGGGGGCTCCTTCCCCTCGTCCGGCGGTTCGGTCATCTCTTGCGGAGGCTCGGCCGGAGCGCGGATATCGACCACCAGCGCGGCCCTGGCGAACCAGAAAGTTTCGATCTCGCAGGCACAGGCGAGCGAAAGCGTGACGGTATCGCTTCCCTCAGGCATCGACACATCCGTCAGCCTAGTCTTCGGCACTCTTTCGAATATGCCACGCGTGTCGAGCGTCAGGTCGCGCCGCGCCAGCTTGAGCCGCGCGACACCATCCGACCGGGTCAGTTCATAGTCCAGCCGCTCCGGCAGGTTGAAGACCAGGCGGGTAAAATCCTCATGCTCGCCGCCGCGCACCAACACCGTCTGGGCAAGGCCCGGCTCTGCCCAGAGGAGGAGCAACACGGCGAGAAGGCGGGCCACCATCAGGCCGCCTCCTGCTTGACGGCCTTCAGCGCCTCCTCAAGGTCGGTGAAGCTTGGCCGGTTCTGGGCCGGCGTGTTCTGACGGCCGACCTCGATGCAGATATTTGTGGCATGGTTGTGCAGGTTGGCGATCAGCACCTCGCGGATGAGATGATAGAAATGCGCATCCTCCTCAACCACCGCTCGGACCTTGCCGGCGAAGGGGCCGACCAGGCCGTAGGAAAGGAACACGCCCAGGAAGGTGCCCACCAGCGCCCCGCCGATCATCTTGCCGAGGATCTCGGGCGGCTGGTCGATTGCCGCCATGGTCTTGATCACACCCAGCACCGCGGCCACGATACCCAGCGCCGGCAGGCCGTCGGCCATGGTTTGCAGCGCGTGGCTGGAATGCAGCGCATGGTGCATATGCGCCTCCATCCGCTTGTCGAGCACCTCTTCCACCTGATGCGGATCATCATAGTTCATCGAGGCCGAGCGCATCGTGTCACTGATCAGCGCGATCGCTTCCTTATCCGTCAGGATCTTCGGATAGCGGCCAAAGATCGACGATTCCTCGGGCGCCTCGATATGTTCCTCGATCGCCACCGGGTTCTGGCGGGCGAGTCGAATGAGCTGGAACAGCAGGCAGAGCAGATCGCGGTAATCCTCAGGTTTCCATTTCGGACCCTTGAAGACCTTGGCGATATCCTTGGCGGTCTGCTTGATTGCACCCATGTCGTTGCTGATCAGGAAGGCACCCGCCGCCGCGCCGCCGATCATCATCAGTTCGAAAGGCAACGCCTTCAGAATGATGCCGAGCTTGCCCCCGGCGGCAAGGTAGCCGCCGAAGACCATCGCGAAAATCACCAGAATTCCGATAATGCCGATCATGGCCGCCTCTGCTCTGTCTCGGGGTCAGACTGGCAGACGAGAGTTAAGAATCCCTCATCGAGGCCCGATCAGTCGCGCGGGACCTCGGCATTCCGGCCCGCAAGCACGACGCTGAATACATGCGCGGCCTCGGGGCTGAGGCCGGCCATGATGTCTGCTGCCGCCTCGGGCCGCATCCGCCCGAGGAAGCCTGCGGCGAAATTCGGATCCATCTCCTCGAAGAGCGCCGCTGCCTGTTTGGGCTTCATGCTTTCATAGACCCTGGTGAGCCGGTCAAGATCGTCCTCCGCCGCCGTCTCGGCCAAGGCGATCGTATCGCGCAGCGCCGCCTCCGCCTGTTCGAGCTCCACCAGCCGTGCCGACACTTCCTCGTCAGCCACACGAAGAGCCTGCATGCGGTCGCGCAGTGCCGCTTCCCTCCGGTCGAGCTCTTCCTCGCGCTGGCCGAAGGCATCGACCATGATTCGAAGATCTTCGGGCGTCCTGCAAAGCTCCGCTGCGGACGGGGCGGGAAGCGTCGCCGCCTCATCGCCCTCGGGCACGCGTGCCA
>JAUIBJ010000568.1 GCA_030428025.1 Alphaproteobacteria bacterium | reverse complement strand
AGGGCGACCGCTAGGGCCGGCGGACGGGCCGAGAGCTTCGCCCGGGCGTGGCGACCGGCACCGATTAGCGCGGCAGCATGCGTCGCCACTCACCAGAACCGCTTCTGCGCGTCGGTGATGGTCTCGCAGCCGTCTTCGGTCACCACGACCGTCTCCTCGAAATCCCCGAGATAACCATCGTCGCTGCGGATCGTGCGTTCGAGGCAAAGCACCATGCCGGGTTCCAGCGGAGTGTCGTCGCCGGGCGAAAGCCAGGGCGCGTCCCAGCCCAGCCCGACGCCGTGGCCGAGCGCCTTGAAGACGCCGTTGTTGCTGAAGCCCCGCGCCTGCTGACAGGACAGGCCGGCGGCGGCCACATCGGCGGCAGTGGCGCCGGGGCGGACCGCCGCGATCCCGGCCTCGATCACCTCGATCGCGGTTTCGAAAAGCTCGATCTGACGGTTGCTCGCGGGCCCCACGGCGCAGGAGCGCGACAGGTCGAAGACATAGCCATCGACCACGCCCGAGATACCCAGCCGCAGCCAGTGACCCTCCTCCAGCGGCGCAGAAGACCCCCATGTCGGGAAGGTCGACCGGTTGTAGACCGGGTCGGCGCCGCCCCGGCCCGAGGCCATGAAGGAATTGTAGAGCTGCCCGCCTTCGGGCACGAGTACCTGCATGCCCGCGGCGACAATGTCGCCATGGGTCGCACCGGGTTTGGCCGCCGCCATCATCGCCTCGATGGTGCGCGAGCCGATCTGCGAGGCGCGCCGCAGGAGGGCAATTTCCGCCGGGCTCTTCACGGCGCGCAGGCGGGTCAGAATGTCCTGCGCATCGGGCCAGTCGAGTCCCGGAAACGCCTCGGAAATCACCCGGAAGGACGAGACCGGCAGCACGTCTGCCCCGACCAGCCCGACCGACCCCCCGGTCATGCCGAGATCGGTCAGCCCGTCCGCCACGGCCTCCAGCACGTTGTCGGTGTAGACAATCGCCTCGGGCGGGCAGGATATTCGGCCATCGTCGGGGACATCCGTGATCAGCCGCATAGCACCGTCCGACCGCAAGATAACGAAGCCATGCGCTCGGCCCGACCACGCGCCGGCCAGATCGGGCGTATAGGGAAAGGACGAGTAATGATTGGTGAGATAGAGCACGTCTCCATAGCGGTCGAGCGTGCCGCCCCCGCGCGAGCAGACCAGCAGGCCGGCGAAGCCACGCCGCCGCGCCTCTGCCGCCGCCCTTGCGCGGCGTTCGGCGAATTCCTCGGCCGTGATCGCGCAGATTACCGCGTTGTTGTCAGTCATGGTTCCCTTCTCCGAATGCGCCCCCGCCCATGACCTCCAGAATATGCGCGCAGGTCATCAGGTCCAGATGCCCGCCACCGCCATTCTTGAACAGCGTGATCTCCTCGTCGCTCTCGCGCCGGAACGTGCCTTTGGGCAGGTCGTGGAAATCGGCGATCACATCGGCCTGCGTGATCACCCCGCGCGCCAGCGGATCGGCGATCTCGCCGATATTGTCCATCGTGTCCGCGCGCGTGTCCACGAAAAGGCGCGCCCGCCGCAGGGCCGCGTCGTCGGCCTCGCGCATGTCCGGAAGAAACGCGCCGATCAGGTCGAGATGCTGGCCCGGGCGCAGCCAGTCGCCCTTGATCAGGGGCTCGTTCGCCAGCGTGGCGCAGCTGATGATGTCGGCCTCTCGCACCGCCGCCTCCAGATCGGTCGCAATCTCCACCCCCGGATAGTCCGCCGCCAGCGCCGCGGCCCGGGCTGGCGAGCGGTTCCAGATGGTGACTTCCGCCCCCGGAAAGCCCGCGCCATAGGCCTCGACCATCGACCGCGCCACGGTGCCCGCCCCCACGATCAAGATGCGCCGCGAGGCGGGCCGGGCCAGTTTCAGCGCGCCCAGCAGGCTGTCGGCCGCGGTTTTCCACTTGGTCACCAGGTGGAAATCCAGAACTGCGCGCAGGGCGCCGGTGCGGTCGTCGTAGAAATAGACCCCGCCATTGATATTCGGGGCGCCGTATCTCGGAGCGTCGGGAAAGACATGCGCCGACTTCACGGCAAGCCCCAGCCCGTCGATCCAGGCCGAAAGCGTGATCGCCGTATCTGGCCCGCGGGTAAGATAGGTCACCCCCGTCTCGGCCCGCGGCAGGTGGTGACCCGCCTCCAGCGCTTGGGCCAGCGCCAGCCAGTCCAGATGCCGCTCGCCCTCCTCGAAGGAAATGAAGGCCGGGCCGCCCGCCGCCATGGTTCAGGCCACCCGGCGCCGCCGAAGCGCCACCGCATTCGACACCAGCAGAGCCCCGATCACCACGGCGCCGCCCATCATCGCCCAACGCCCCGGATCCTCGCCCACCACGGCCCAGACAAGCAACGGTGCCAGTACCGATTCCAGCAGGATCAGCAGCGACACCTCGGGCGAGCTGATATAGCGCGGCCCCAGCGTCAGGAAGCAGACCGCCATCGCGATAAACGCGCCATAGCCCAGAAAAAGATGCCATTGTGCCGCCAGCGGCGGGCCCGGGTCGATAAACGGCAAGAGCACCAGCGCCGCGCCGATATAGGCCAGCGGGATAGCCGGGATCATCGAGATGTCGCGCAGCTTGCGCACCACCGTCAGCGCGCCGGAATAGGCAATGCAGACCGACAGCGCGAACAGATCGCCCGACCAGTGCGCCACCGCGTTCTCGGACGACCCATAGGCGATGATCGCCAACCCCGCCATGACCGCGCCCATGGTCAAAACCACCCGGCGGCTGATCGGTTCGCCCAGAAAGACCCGGGCGAAGACGGCCGAGAAAATCGGCATCGAGGCGAAGATGAAGACGACATTGGCGACACTGGTGTTGGTTACCGCCAGCACGAAGCCCGGCGCGGTATACCCGATGAGCACCATGTAGAGGAGGCCGGGCCACCCTGCGCGAAACACCGGCCCGAACCCCTTCGTGCCCTGCACCGCCAGCAGCCCCAGAAGGATGAGCCCCCCGGCCGCCATCCCCCGCCAGAAGGCGGTAACCATGGGCGCGGCGTCGATCAACCGGACATAGAGCGAATCCGGCACCACGAAGAGCACGCCCAGCGTGGTGATCAGCAATCCCTTGAGATGATCGTTCATGCCGGAAAGATGAACGGGTTTTCCTGGGCGAAGTAAACCCCCCGGGGGGCGAACGGCCCTTCGGCTCCGGCCCGCTTGCAGAAGCGGCTCGCCTTCGCCACAGTCCCGATCAGAGGGTCGCCCGCGCCGGCGGCCCCGCTCAACCGAAGGGGCCGGTCATGTCGCACAGTTCATCCGT
>JAUIBJ010000567.1 GCA_030428025.1 Alphaproteobacteria bacterium | reverse complement strand
CGTCCAGAGGCCGGTGGGGGGAAAGCGCCGGGCGATTGTCGCCCGGCCTTTGTCGTCGCTCGCGCGATCCGGATCAATTCTGCGCGTAGGCGGTTTCGCGGTCGGAATTCTGATGGTCCCGCGGCGGGCGGCCAATCACCTCCTTGAGGTCCTCCAGTTCGATGAAATTGTCGGCCTGGCGGCGCAGGTCGTCGGAAATCATCGGCGGCTGACTGCGGATCGTCGAGACGACAGAAACGCGCACCCCCTGCCGCTGCAGGCTTTCCACCAGCGGCCGGAAATCGCCATCGCCCGAAAACAGCACGATGTGATCTACCCGCGGCGCAAGCTCCATGGCATCGACGGCAAGCTCGATATCCATGTTGCCCTTGACCTTCCGGCGGCCCTGGCTGTCGGTGTATTCCTTGGCCGGTTTGGTGACCATGGAGAAGCCATTGTAGTTCAGCCAGTCCACCAGCGGGCGGATCGGCGAATACTCGTCATTCTCCAGGAGGGCGGTATAGTAGAACGCCCGCAATAGCTTTCCGCGCCGCATGAACTCCGATCGAAGAAGCTTGTAGTCGATATCGAAACCCAGCGACTTCGCCGCTGCGTAAAGATTCGATCCATCGATGAACAGCGCAAGCCGTTCGTCCTTGTAAAACATCCAAATGTCCTTTCAAATGCAAGGCCCGGTCCGGTTGTGCAAGGTGTGAGTGGCGTGAGTGGTTATGCCGGACAGGGATGGCAGGACAGACTATGACTTCCGCTCCCGTTAGGCAAGAGGCAAAGCCGGGCAAATCCACGTGAACGGGCCGAGTCGGGACCTGCGCTGAAAAGGTAAGCTATTGTGACCGAAGGAGAAACCTATCTCGTCGCGCTGGGCGCAAACCTGCCGTCAAGTGTTGGGTCGCCCGAAATGACGTTGCGTCGCGGCCTCGAGGCCCTGGCGGACGAGGGAGTGAGCGACCTGCGCCCCAGCCGGTTTTTCGCCACCCCCTGCTTTCCGGCCGGGGCCGGGCCCGACTATGTCAATGCCGCGGCCAGCCTGCGGTTCGTGGGCGGCGCGGAGGCGCTTTTGTCCCGGCTGCATGCGATCGAGGCGCAGTTCGGCCGGGCGCGGCAGGAGCGATGGGGGCAGCGCACGCTTGATCTCGATCTGATCGCGGCGGGCGTGCAAGTCCTGCCCGACGCGGCGACGTTCGGGCACTGGCTCGACCTTGCGCCGGAGCACCAGAGGCGCCGCGCGCCCGAGCGGCTGATCCTGCCGCATCCACGGCTTCAGGATCGCGCCTTCGTTCTGGTGCCGCTGGCCGATGTCGCGCCGGATTGGCGTCATCCGGTCCTGGGACAAACGGTGCGGGAGATGCTGGCGGCCCTGCCGCGACAGGATGTCGAGGCCGTGGTGCCGCTCCGGTCGTGAGCTTTCTCCGCACGCCAAGGGCCAAGCTCAAGACCGGATGCGCGGCGGTGTGGGTCTAGGCTACCCGCGCGTCACTCCTGCTGTTCCCGCCGCGCCTCGTAGTCCCGCCACAGATCGGGGCGGCGGGCGCGGGTCAGCGCCTCGGCCTGCGCCGCGCGCCATTCGGCGATGCGCGCGTGGTTACCCGACAGCAGCACCTCGGGGATGGCATGGCCGCGCCACTCTGCCGGGCGGGTGTATTGCGGATGTTCCAGCAGCCCGGCGGCAAAGCTTTCCTCTTCGGTCGAGGCCGCGTTGCCCAGCACCCCGGGCAGGAGCCGAGCCGCGGCGTCAATCATCGCCTGCGCGGCGATCTCTCCGCCTGTGAGCACGAAATCGCCCATCGAGATTTCGGCGATGCCGTAATGCTCGATCACCCGCTGGTCGAGTCCTTCGAATCGGCCGCATATGAGGGTGACGCCAGGGCCGCTGGCCAGTTCGCGAGCCATTCCTTGGGTGAAGGGCCGGCCGCGCGGGCTGAGATAGACAAGCGGCCGGTCTGGCGGCGCGCCCGTCGTCGCGGCGTCAATTGCGCGGCCCATCACGTCGGGCCGCAGCACCATGCCGGCGCCGCCGCCGGCTGGCGTGTCATCGACATTGCGGTGCCGGCCCTCGCCGAACTCGCGCAAATCACTCGTCTCCAGCGCCCATAGCCCCTCTTTCAGCGCCTTGCCGGTCAGGCTCAGGCCCAGCGTGCCGGGAAAGGCCTCGGGAAAAAGGGTGATCACATGCGCGCACCACACTCCCGCAAGGCGCGGAGGGGTGCCCAGCAGATCGCGGGGCTTAAGCGAGGCGGTCATGGACTTGCGGCCATGCGAGCGGGGCGCGTCGGACATGGCCCGTCTTTTGGCCGCACGGGGCCCGAAGGGTCAAGTGCAATTCCGGCTGGTGGGACTCGGCCCCCGTCAGGCCAGAGCGATCACACCGAGCGCCATCAGAAGGAAGAGGACAAGCGCCACGATAATCAGGATCTTGGCACCGGAGAGGGCCAGCCCCGAAAGCCGGCCGAAGCCAAGCATCGCGGCAATGGCGGCGATGGCGAGAAGTATGAGGATCCATTCGAGCATGTCTGCGGTCCGTTTGCTGCGTCAATCTGTCCGCACCAACGTCGCGCGACCGAGAATGGTTCCTCGGGCAGGCGGGGCCTGGTCCTCACCCTTCGCCGGTCTCGGGGAACAGCCCGGCGGGCGGATCGGCCACGATCCGCCCCGCGCCAAGGTCGACCGTCGGGACCGCCTCCTGGGTGAAGGGCAGCAGGACGGTGTTGGACACCCCCGGCAGGCGGATTTCCAGAAGGTCCGAGGCCCCGTGGTTGAGCACCGCCGTCACCTCGCCCAGCCGCGCGCCGCCGGTATCGAAGACCTCGATGCCGATGAGGTCGACATGATAGAACTCGTCTTCCTCCGGCTCGGGCAGGCGGGCCCGGTCGACATAGAGCCGTGTGCCGCGCAGCGCGTCGGCCTCTTCCTTGGTGGTGACGCCCGACAGCCGCGCCACCAGCGCACCCTTGGTCTGACCCGTCAGCCGGATGTCGAAGCGGCGGCTGCCGTCCTCGGTCTCCAGCGGGCCATAGGCGGCGATGTCTTCGGGATCTGCGGTGAAGCTTTTCAGGCGCAGTTCGCCCCGGACCCCGAAGGCCCCGGCAACGGCGCCCAGGCAGACACGGTCCTCCATCATCGCCTCTCCAGCGGGAGCGAACCGCGGCGGTCTTCCCACCCGGCATCTTCAAGCTCGGGCGTGTCGGAGAAGGTCTCGGGCCAGCCGACACAGAGATAGCCGACCAGCGCCCAGCTGTCAGGCACGCCGAGATCGCGGCAGAGCCGGGCGGGGTCGAGGA
>JAUIBJ010000566.1 GCA_030428025.1 Alphaproteobacteria bacterium | reverse complement strand
GAGCGTCCGGCGCATCGGCCCAGATCTCCCACATTCGGTTGGAAATCTGCCGGGCCGTGGACGCGTCGGGCGCGTTCTGCGCCGCCTCGATCAGCGCTGAGAGGTCGTCGGAGCGGTCGGGCGGCTCGGGGCAGGTCTCTGCCCCGGCGGGCAGGGCGGCGAAGAAAAGCGTACAGGCGGCGAGGAACTGTTTCATGGGGACAGATTATGACGCGCCCCCGCGCGAAATCAAATCACATCCGGCAGAGCGTTCTCCTTCACCGCCTCCATCGCCACATAGGTCGAGGTATTGGCCACATGCGGCAGGGTCGAGACCTGCTCGGCCAGCACCCGGCGGTAATCGGCCATGCTCTGGGTGCGGATCTTCAGCAGATAGTCGAAATTGCCCGCGATCATGTGTGCCTGTTCGATTTCGGGCACCTTCAGAACGGCGGCGTTGAATTCCGACAGCGCCTTTTCCCGGGTGTCGTGCAGGCGCACTTCGACAAAGCTCACATGATCCTGCCCCAGCCGGATCGGGTCGACCAGCGCGCGGTAGCCGGTGATGACACCTTCGGCCTCCAGCCGCCTGAGACGCGCCTGGGTGGGAGATTTCGACAGTCCGATGGCACGCGCCAGATCTGTGATCGAAATCCGCCCATCGCCGGCCAGAACCCGCAGAATCGCCCGGTCGAACCGATCCAGCGAGAGATGATCGTTTTGCATGGGCTTTCCCCTCTCTTTAAGTCCATCCGCCCGTGGAAATCGGATAAACGGGAAATATATCCATTTCACCGATGATAAAATAGCCTAAACAGCTTTTGCCTGCCGGACCATTCGGGAGAGTTCCATGCCCTATGACAGCGACATGCGCCGCACTATCGAGCTTGCCACCTATGCCGACGAGGACGAAACGCTCCGCCATCTTGTCGACCAGGCGGATCTGAGCGAGGAAGAGCGCGCGCGCATCTGCCGCCGGGGTGTGGAACTGGTGCGCGATATTCGCAGCCAGTCGAACCCTGGTCTGATGGAGGTGTTTCTTGCCGAATATGGCCTCTCGACCGAGGAAGGCATCGCGCTGATGTGTCTGGCCGAGGCGCTCTTGCGCGTGCCCGATGCCGAAACCATCGACGCGCTGATCGAGGACAAAATCGCGCCGTCGGACTGGGGCAAGCATATGGGCCATTCCACCTCGCCGCTGGTCAACGCCTCGACCTGGGCGCTGATGCTGACCGGCAAGGTGCTGAAGGACGAGGATCCGGGCCCGGTCAAGGCCCTGCGCGGCGCCATCCGGCGGCTGGGCGAGCCGGTGATCCGCACCGCGGTGGGCCGCGCGATGAAGGAGATGGGCCGCCAGTTCGTTCTGGGCGAGACCATCGAGGCGGCCATGCAGCGCGCCGCAGGTATGGAGAAGAAGGGCTATACATATTCCTACGACATGCTGGGCGAGGCCGCGCGGACCGAGGCCGACGCGATCCGCTATCATCTGTCCTATTCCCGCGCGATCACCGCGATCTCGGCCGCCTGCACGCATAAGGACATCCGCAAGAACCCGGGCATTTCCGTGAAGCTTTCGGCGCTGCATCCCCGCTACGAGGTGGCGCAGAAGGCCGCTGTGATGGATGTGTTGATGCCCCGCCTGCGGGGCCTGGCGCTTCTGGCGAAATCGGCCGGCATGGGCCTCAACATCGACGCCGAGGAGGCCGACCGCCTGTCACTCTCGCTCGACGTGATCGAGGCGACTCTGGCCGAGCCGTCGCTTGCGGGGTGGGACGGGTTTGGCGTGGTGGTGCAGGCCTATGGCCAGCGCGCCTCCTACGTGCTCGACTACCTTCACGACATGGCGCAAAGGCTCGACCGGCGGATCATGGTGCGGCTGGTGAAGGGCGCCTATTGGGACACCGAAATCAAGCGCGCGCAGGTCAAGGGGGTGGACGGCTTCCCGGTTTTCACCTCGAAATCCGCAACCGACATCTCCTATATCGCCAATGCCCGCAAGCTTCTGGCGATGACCGACCGGATCTATCCGCAATTCGCCACCCATAACGCGCATACGGCGGCCGCGATCCTGGAGATGGGGCAGGAGAAGAAGGGCAGTTTCGAATTCCAGCGCCTGCACGGAATGGGCGAGGCGCTGCACGGCATCATCATGAAATCCGAGGGGACGCGCTGCCGCATCTATGCACCGGTGGGCGCGCATCGCGACCTGCTGGCCTATCTCGTCCGGCGGCTTCTGGAGAACGGCGCCAATTCCAGCTTCGTCAATCAGATCGTCGACGAGGACGTGCCGCCCGAGGAGGTCGCGCGCGACCCGTTCACCGCCATCCATGACGACAGGCCGCAGCTGCCCACCGGGCCCGAGCTTTTCGCGCCGGAGCGGGTGAATTCCAAGGGGTTCGATCTGACCCATCAGCCGACGCTGGACGCCATCGAGGCCGCGCGCGGCCCCTTCGCCACCCACGCTTGGGCCGCCGCGCCCCTGATCGCGGGCCCGGCGCGGCCGCGCGACCCCGAACGCGTGACCAACCCCGCCGATCCCGCCGACACGCCCGGCACCGTCGCCTGGGCCTCTGACGCGGATATCGAAACCGCGCTGGCCGCCGCCAAACCGTGGGACGCGTCGCCGACCGAGCGGGCGAAGGTCCTGAACCGCGTCGCAGACCTTTATGAGGAAAACTTTGGCGAGATCTTCGCGGTGATCGCCCGGGAGGCCGGCAAATCGGTGATGGACGCGGTGGCCGAACTGCGCGAGGCGGTTGATTTCCTGCGCTACTATGCCGCCAATGCTCCAGACGCCCCGCCGGTGGGCACCTTCACCTGCATCAGCCCCTGGAACTTCCCGCTCGCCATCTTCACCGGCCAGATATCCGCGGCGCTGGCCGCCGGCAATGCCGTGCTATCGAAACCGGCCGAACAGACGCCTCTCATCTCGCATCTCGCCGTTGGGCTCATGCACGAGGCCGGCGTGCCGGACACCGCGCTTCAACTATTGCCCGGCGCGGGCGATGTGGGCGCCGCGCTCACCTCCGACCCGCGCGTCGACGGGGTGGCCTTCACCGGCGGCACCGACACGGCGATGAAGATCCGCGCGGCCATGGCCGAGAACCTCGCCCCCGGCGCGCCGCTGATCGCAGAGACCGGGGGGCTGAACGCCATGATCGTCGACTCGACCGCCCTTCCCGAACAGGCGGTGCAGGCGATCGTGGAATCCGCCTTCCAGTCGGCCGGCCAGCGCTGTTCGGCGCTGCGCTGTCTTTACGTGCAGGAGGATATCGCCCCGAGTTTCAACGAAATGCTGACCGGC
>JAUIBJ010000565.1 GCA_030428025.1 Alphaproteobacteria bacterium | reverse complement strand
GGCCTTCGGTTTCCGCCGCACCCGGCACCCATGTGCCGGTGATCGCCGTCAGCATGTCGGGCGAGCCCTGCACGGCGGTGCGCTGCATGTAATGTTTCACGCCGCGGATGCCACCCAGTTCCTCGCCGCCACCGGCGCGGCCCGGCCCGCCATGAACCATATGCGGCAGCGGTGCACCATGGCCGGTGCTTTCTGCCATCGACTTTCGGTCGTTGATGTAGATGCGGCCGTGATAGGCGGCACTGCCAAGGGTCACCTCTCGCGCCACCTCCGGGTCATTGGTGACAAGCGAGGTCACGAGCGAGCCGCCGCCGCGATTGGCCAGCTGCACCGCATGCCCGAGATCGCGGTAACCCATCACGGTCGAGACCGGGCCGAACGCCTCGGTGTCGTGCACACGCTCCGCCTTGTCTGGCTCGGTACAGTGAAAAAGCATCGGCGGCACGAATGCGCCGGCCTGTGCCGCGTCGCCCGCGATGGTGAAATCCTCCGGGTCGCCGAAGACGCGCTCGGCCTCCTGCGACAGCACGCGGACCTTCTCGAGCACGTCGCGCTTCTGGGCGGCGGAGACCAGCGCGCCCATGCGGGTGTCTTCGAGCCAAGGGTCGCCCACGATGGTTCTGGAAAGCTTCTCCGACAGCGCCTCGATCACCGGCTGCACCTGCGCCTCGGGCGCGATGATCCGGCGGATGGCAGTGCATTTCTGGCCCGCCTTGGTGGTGATCTCGCGGATGGCCTCCTTGATGAACAGGTCGAATTCCGGCGTGCCCGGCCCGGCATCCGGCCCGAGGATCGAGGCATTCAGGCTGTCCTGTTCGGCGGTGAAGCGTACGGAGTTGCGCAGCAGATGCGGATTGGTGCGGAGCGTGTTCGCCGTGTCCGCCGAGCCGGTGAAGCTGACCGCATCCTGACATTCCAGCCGGTCGAGCATGTCGCCCAATCCACCCGAGACCAGTTGCAGCGCGCCCTCCGGAAGGAGGCCCGACTCCACCATCATCCGCACGCAGGCTTCGGTGACATAGCAGGTGGCGGTGGCGGGTTTCACGATGGCGGGCATGCCGGCCAGAAGCGTGGGCGCCAGTTTCTCCAGCATGCCCCAGACCGGGAAGTTGAAGGCGTTGATATGGACCGCCGCGCCCAAAAGGGGCGTGCAGATATGCTGGCCCAGAAACGTGCCATTGCGCGACAGCTGTTCGACCGGCCCATCGGGCAGGACATGAGCATCGGGCATCTCGCGCCGGCCCTTCGAGGCGAAGACGAACATCGTGCCGATGCCGCCGTCGATATCGAAGGCATGGTCGGACCGGGTGGCGCCGGTGTCGAAGGACAGGTCGTAAAGCGCCTGCTTGTGCTTCTGAAGGTGCTGCGCCAGTGCCTTCAGCATCCGCGCACGGTCGTGGAAGGTGAGCTTGCGCAGGGCCGGGCCGCCGACGGTGCGGGCGTGGTCCAGCATCGTCTGCACATCGAGAGTCGCGTTGCCGGCGCGCGCAATCACCTGCCCGGTGATGGCGCTTTCGATTTCACGGGCATCGTCATCGGGGGCGATCCATTGACCGGCGGCGAAGCTGGAGACATTGATCGGCGGCATTTCGGCGCTCCTAAGGGCAGGGTGACTCGAACGGTTCACAATTTATTGACCGACCGGACGGTTTATGCAAGATCGGGATGACAACAGGAAGGGACGGGCCCGGCATGAGCGACACGGTTCTGAGCGAAGATCACGGCACCTGGGTGGAGATCACCCTCAACCGCCCCGACCGGCTGAACAGTTTCAACGACGAAATGCATGGCGCCCTGCGCGCGGCGCTGGAAACCGCGCGGGAGGACGGCAAACGCGCGGTGCTGCTGACCGGCGCGGGCCGGGGCTTCTGCGCGGGCCAGGACCTGGGCGACCGCGACCCTTCGAAGATGGACGGCCTGCCCGATCTCGGCCACACCGTGCGCACGCTCTGGGGGCCGCTGGTGCGGCTCATTCGGGGGATGAACTGCCCGGTGATCTGTGCCGTGAATGGCGTGGCGGCAGGGGCGGGGGCCAATGTGGCGCTGGCCTGCGACATGGTGCTGGCGTCTGAGAGCGCGAAGTTCATCCAGTCCTTCGCCAAGGTGGGGCTGATCCCCGACACCGGCGGAAGCTGGCACCTGCCGCATCTGCTGGGAGAGGCGCGCGCCAAGGGGCTTGCCCTGACCGCCGAGCCGCTGCCCGCGCAAAAGGCCGAGGACTGGGGGCTGATCTGGAAATGCCTGCCGGATGACGCGTTGCTGGCGGAGGCACGGGCGATGGCGGCGCGGTTTGCCGCGGGTCCGACGCTGGGCTTCGCCCAGACCAAGGCCTGCATCCACGCTGCCGCGAGCAACACGCTTGACGACCAGCTGGAGCGAGAGGCCGAGGCGATGAAGCTTTGCGGCGAAAGCGCGGATTACGCGGAAGGCGTGGCCGCCTTCCTCGAAAAACGCGCCCCGAGGTTCCGGGGGACATGAGCATGACACCGAAAGAGCGCGCGGAAAAATCGGCAGAGTCGATGTGGCGGGGCGACCGCGCCAGCCAGTGGTTCGGCATGGAGATCGTCGAGGTCGACGAGGGCCGCGCGGTGATGCGCATGACCGTCGCGCCCGAGCATTGCAACGGCCACGGCATGTGCCACGGCGGTGTGACTTTCACCCTCGCCGACAGCGCCTTCGCCTTCGCCTGCAACAGCCGCAACCAGGCCACCGTCGCCCAGCACAACGTGATCAGCTATCTCGCGCCGGGGCGCGAGGGCGACGTTCTGACGGCCGTGGCGGAGGAGACCGACCTGTCGGGCCGCAGCGGCATCTACGACGTGACCGTGACCAACCAGGACGGCCGAAAGATCGCCGAGTTCCGGGGTTTTTCCCGCGCGATCCAGGGCACGCTATTCGACGAATGATCCGGAGATCCCAGCCATGAAAGACCTCACCCCCGACAGATCGAGCCTCGATCCGATCGAGATCGCCTCGATCGACGAGATCCGCGGCCTGCAGCATGACCGGCTGAGATGGTCGCTGCGCCATGCCTATGACAATGTGCCGATGTACCGCGAGCGCTTCGATCAGGCGGGGGTGCATCCGGACGACCTGAAGGAGTTGAGCGATCTGGCGAAGTTCCCCTTCACCTACAAGACCGACCTGCGCGACCACTACCCCTTCGGCCTTTTCGCCGTGCCGCGCGAGCAGATCGTGCGAATCCATGCGTCCTCGGGTACCACGGGCAAACCGACGGTCGTGGGTTACACCCGGAGCGATATCGACATGTGGGCCGACATGG
>JAUIBJ010000564.1 GCA_030428025.1 Alphaproteobacteria bacterium | reverse complement strand
GTCACCCGCGGCTCGCCGCCGTAGTGGCGTTCGAGCACCTCCTTCGTGCCGTCGGCAGAGCCGTCATCGGCGATGCAGACGGTAAGATCCTGCACATCCTGCTCCAGCACGCTGTCGATGGCCCGCCGGATGAACCGGCTGGCATTGTAGGCGGGAATGTAGACGCTTACCTTGGGCGTGTCGTAGGTCTTGTCCTTCTTGCGGTCCCAGTCGTTGGGGCAAAGCCCGCGATAGAGCGCGGCATCGTCTGGATGGGCCTTCGGGTCGGAGATGCCGGCCAGTTGCCTGACTGCCAGCGGCGCGAACCAGCAGCCCTCGTTGAACAGCCGGAAGGCCAGTTCCCGCCCGGCATGGAACGTGTCCCGAAACCGGCTGTCGGGCGGGCCCACATCCTGCAGAATCGGGCCTGGCACGGCCATGTTCAGCCCCTGCACTTCCCGGAAAGGATAGCGCGTGGTATAGCGGGCGCCGGTCACCTGGCCCGAAAACGGGTTGGCGAGCCCACCCTGCGCGGCGTGTTCCACCAGAGGCTGCACCAGCCGGCCCGACACCCCGGCATGCCAGCACATCCGCATCAGCAACAACTCGTCGGCGCTGATCGCACCGTCGAGGAAGAGGACAAGGTCGCTTTCTTCCGCGATGCGCCGGATATGCGTGCCTGCCTCCGGGCTCAGAATCGGCTGCGCGAGGGTTTCGAAGGCGCCGCCGGCGACGGTTCGGCTGCCTTCCGTTTCGTTCGGAGCGAAGGCTGTGGCCGAAAGTCGCCCGGGAAAGACCTGCCGGCTCAGGCTCTCGAAAGCACGTTCGACCCGGGCGGGGGCTTTCGGGCTGTAGATCACATGCAGACGGACCGCCTCGGCGCGGCCCCGCGGTATCAGGGCCGCCGCCGCCTCCTCGATGAAGCGCGCATCGTTGCGCTCCCCCACAAGGGGTGGCAGGGCCATGTGCGGCGGAAAGGGCTTGGGTACCTTGCGCCCAGCGGTCAGGCCCCGCAGCGGCGTCAACAACCGACCGTCGGGATTGCTTAGATAATCGGCCGGCGTATCGATCCGGAGCGGCAGGGCCGCGCTGGCCCAGGCCAGGCGCAGATGGCCGGCATAGATACTCAGGATATCGTCGTCGATGCGGGGATGATATGTGACCCCGTCCAGAAGCCGCTGGGCCTGCGCAAGGTCGTTCCGCGCCACGAGGTCGAGCATCGCCCGAAAGCGCGACCAGGGATTGCGCGGCTGGGCCTCTACACGTTCGTAATGGGTTAAAGACTGATTTTCCAAATCAATGAACCGTCGATTTACTGCGCCCGAGGCACCTGTGGGCAGCACGGCGGTATGCCCGGTGTCACGCACCTTATTGATGCTGGCCGCCCGAGTTTCAAGGCCTGCGGAAAATTCGGGCGAAAATCGACCAACCCGTTCGAATTCCCGGACAAAGCGGCGGGGGCGGGGGCTCAGAGCCCGGCGAAGACGGTTTCGCCCAGATCGGGCCAGCTTTGTTCGCGGGCCCGCCGCAGTGCGGCCTCGGACATGGCGGCGAGGGTACCGTCGTCCTTGCGGGCAAGGATCGATCGCATCGACCCCAGAAGCGCGCCGGGATCGTCCGGATCGTAGGCGATACCGGCATCGGTGCCGTCCAGCACCTCGGCCGTCATGCCCACGCGGGCCACCGCCGTCGGCAGCCCGAAGCTCAACGCCAGGAGCAGCGAGCCCGAGGTCAGGATGCGCGCATAGGGAAAGACCGCCATGTCCGCGGCCCGGAAGAACAACTGAAGCTCCTGATCGTCGAGAAACCGGTCGGTGGCGAGGATGCGGCGGCGTTCGAGCCGGGTCAGCGCCGGTTGCATCTGCCGCAGCACCTTGTGATGCATCGCCCCGGCGATGATCAGTTTGGCGCGCGGCCGTTCGGCCAGAAGCTGGCGGAAGGCGGTGACCAGCCGGCCCACGCCCTTGTAGGGCCGCACCTGACCAGCGAAAAGGATCACGTCATCGTTTTCCGCAATGCCCAGCGTTTCGCGCGCCAGCCCCGGCGAAACGTCGTCGGGATAGACGCCCACATAATGGCCGTGGCGCGAGATGCGGAGCTTTTCAGGGGGGATGTGATACTGCTCCTGCACCTCGGCGAGAGAGGCGGCGGAGTGAAGATGCACCACGTCGGCAAGCGCTGCGATCCGCCGCGCGAGCTCGATTTCCAGATCCGGGAAATCCGCGTCATGCGAGATGACGTTGTGAACGGTCCAGACGATCCGGCCGCCTTCCTGCCGGAAGCTTTCCAGGCTTCGAAGAAAAGCGGCCATGTTGCGCCTGGCCTGGCCCTTCGCCTTCACCTCCTTGAAGAGGAAGTTCAGCCAGTGCAGGTGGAAGATGATCCGCTGCGGCCCGCTGGCGCCGCGCACCGCGTCAAGCGCCGAGCCGATATCGGCCTCGACGATCTCGTGGTTTCTGCTTGCCGCTCGGTAGAGCAGGGTCTGATACGGATTGGCGCGGTCGTAATTGGGATAGAAGAACACCCGGGCATGCGGCCCCTTGCAGCGGAAGCTGACCCAGCGGGGCTCGTCCGGGTTGGGCAGATGAACCTCCCAGAACCTGTCCAGCCCCTGGCGCCGCAGCGCCTCGGTCTGCACCCGGTAGGTGTTGGCGGTCTGCGAGCGTTCGTGCATCAGCGAGGTGTTCCGCCCGTGCCAGCGCCTCTGATAGAGCACCTTGTCGAGATGGTGGAAGATGCCGGTCTCGCTCAGCTTGAGGAACATGTCGTAATCGACCGCATTCATGATGTCGGTGCGAAAGCCGCTGGTCCGTTCCCAGGAAGCGCGGCGGAACATGCGGAAATGATGGGTGATCGAGGTGATCATCATCTTCTCGCGCGAGAACACAGGCCAGTTGTATTCGTTGCGAACATGCGCGCCGGTTTCGTCCACCCGCTCGGCGGAGCTGTAGCAGCAGGCCGTTTCGGGATGGGCGTCGAGATACTCCGCCAGGCTGCGCACCGCGCCCGGCTTCAGCGCGTCGTCGGAATCGAGCTGGCCGACGTAAAGCCCCCGGCTCATGGCGATGGCCCGGTTCGAGGCGTGGCCGATGCCGCCATTGGCCCCGTCCTGCCAGCGCACGCGAGGTTCGTCGCCGAAGGCGCGTTCCAGAATGCTGAGCGTGTCATCACGAGAGCCGTCATTGGCGATGCAGACCTCAAGATCCTCGAAATCCTGGTCCAGAACGCTTGCCACCGCGCGTTCGATGAATTTCGCGGCATTGTAGGCAGGGATGTAGATGCTGACCTTGGGCACACGGTAGCGCCC
>JAUIBJ010000563.1 GCA_030428025.1 Alphaproteobacteria bacterium | reverse complement strand
CCCGCATGCGCGCGCAATAATGTTTCGCCCTGGCGCAAGATCGTTTCAGCATGGCCTCAGTGGAAAAAGAATCGTTCAACCGGCGCGCGTGCGGCCCGCATGCCACGGTGGCCCCTTCCGTTGCCTCGGGGTTCCACCCCCGCGCCCGCGCCTCTATATCTGTCACCCGAGTCACATCCAACCTTTTGCAAAGGGGCCCGCCATGGCCGACACCCGTCACACCAAAACGCTCATCATCGGCTCCGGCCCGGCCGGTTACACCGCCGGCGTCTATGCCGCCCGCGCCATGCTGGAACCGATTCTCGTGCAGGGGATCGAGCCGGGCGGCCAGCTGACCACCACCACCGAGGTCGAGAACTGGCCCGGCGACACCGAGGTGCAGGGCCCCGACCTGATGGTGCGGATGGAGGCCCATGCCCGCGCCGTGGGCTGCGAGATCGTGGGCGACATCATCACCGATCTTGACACCGAAAGCCGCCCCTTCCGCGCCACCGGCGACAGCGGCACCGTCTATACCGCAGACGCCGTGATCATGGCCACCGGCGCGCGGGCCAAATGGCTGGGGATCGACAGCGAGGAAAAGTTCAAGGGCTTCGGCGTGTCGGCCTGCGCGACCTGCGACGGGTTCTTCTATCGCGGGCAGGAGATCGTGGTCGTGGGCGGCGGCAATACCGCCGTGGAAGAGGCGCTGTTCCTGACCAACTTCGCCAGCAAGGTCACGCTCATTCACCGCCGTGACGAACTGCGCGCCGAGAAGATCCTGCAGGACCGGCTGCTCAAGCATCCCAAGATCGAACCGCTGTGGTTCCACGAACTGGAAGAGGTGCTGGGCGAGGACACCCCCAAGGGCGTGACCGGCGTGAAGGTGAAGGACAACCGGACCGGCGAGATCCGCGAGATCCCCTGCAAGGGCGTCTTCATCGCCATCGGCCACGCGCCGGCCAGCGAACTTCTCAAAGGCAAGGTCGAGATGCACCACGGCGATTACGTGAAGGTCCAGGCCGGCAGCACGCGCACATCGATCCCCGGGCTGTTCGCGGCTGGCGACCTGACCGACCACGTCTATCGCCAGGCAGTGACGAGTGCGGGCATGGGCTGCATGGCCGCGCTCGATGCCGAGAAGTTCCTGGCCGAACAGGATGTGGTGGCCGACGAACCCGACCCGGTGCGCCATGACGAGGCGGAGGCAGTGGCAGAATAGCGCTCCAGGCTGAAACCCGGCATTCGAGAGGACGGGGCGGGCGATTAGATGTATGGAAAGACAAGCGCCACCCTTTGGGAGCTTTCCATGTCCTCGATCCAAGCCCAGTTCCCCGACTTCACCACCCATCATGCACCCTATGATGCGATCGACCCGGCCGGCGCGCTGAAGGGCAGCGCGGCCGGCAAGGTGGTCTATATCTCCGGCGCCTCACGGGGGATCGGGCAGGCCACAGCCGTGGCCTTCGCGACGGCGGGCGCGCGGGCCGTCTATCTCACCGCGCGGTCCGAAGACGCGCTAAAGGACACCCGGGCCCTGATCCGCGCCGCAAACCCGGAGACGGACAGCGCCTATTCGGTCTGCGACGTGACCGACGCAGGCCAGGTGGAGGCATCGGTTGCGGATTGCGTGGCCCGTTTCGGCAGCCTGGACGCCGCAGACGCGAATGCCGGCGTTCTCGGGCCGTGGACGAAGATCGGCGAGACCGATCCGGCGGGCTGGTGGCAAAGCTGGGAAGTGAACCTGCGCGGCGTCTATCATGTGATCCGCTTCACCGTGCCCCATCTGATCGAGTCCGCGCGGCGCCACGCCGCCCAAGGCGGCAGTGGTGGCCATCTGATCCTGCTTTCGTCGGTGGGCGCACAGCTTCTGATGCCGGGGGCGTCGGATTACCAGACCTCGAAACATGCCATCAACCGGCTTTGCGAATTCGTCCAGACCGATCATGGCGAGGACGGCATCAAGTGTTTCGCGATCCATCCCGGCGGCGTGGCCACCGATCTGGGGCTCGGCATGCCGGAGGCGCTGCACGACTATCTCGATGACGAACCAGAGCTTGCCGCGGGCTTTGCCGTCTGGCTGTGTTCGGGTGCGGCGGACTGGGCGACGGGCCGCTATCTGAGCGCCACGTGGGATGTGGGGGAGGTATGCGCGCGCCGGGACGGGATCCTGCGCGACGATCTGCTGGTCAACCGGTTGCGCGCGAAGCCATAGTCGCACATCTGCGATAAGCGCAAAGGCGCGGGAGAACCTCCCGCGCCTCACCCATCGCAATCGGTAAGCCGCGTTACTGAACCTCGCCCGTGGGCCGCGGCGTGCTCAGCGTTTCGGCGGGCAGCACCGGATAGGTCACTTCCGGCACCTCGCCCGTCAGGGCGCCCAGGAAGGCGACGATCTTGTCGGCCTCCTCGTCACTCAGGTCCTCGCCCAGCTGGCTTTCGCCCATGACCTGAACCGCCACCTTGAGATCCCACACCAAGCCGGAGTGGAAATAGGGCGCTGTCTGGTCGATGTTGCGCAGCGGCGCGGCGCGGAAGACGTATTCGTCATCCGCCGTTTCGGTCACGGCAAAGCGGCCCTTGTCATCCGGCGGCAGCACGTCGGCGCCCGGTTTCTCGATCAGGCCGAAGGGATAGTAGCCGTTGCCGCCCAGGTTCACCCCGTTGTGGCAGGAGGCACAGCCCTTGTCGATGAAGAGCGCCAGCCCCTCCTTCTGCGCGTCCGAAAGCGCGGCGTCGTCGCCGTTGAGATAGGCGTCGAACGGGGCCGGCGTGACCAGCGTCGCCTCGTAGGCCTCGATTGCCTTGGCGAAATTGTCGAACGTCACCGGGTCATCCTCGTCGGGGAAGGACGCCTTGAACCAGTCCACATATTGCGGCATCGAATTCAGCGTGGCGATCACGTTCTCGGGGGTGTTGGCCATCTCGACGCCCGCCTGCACCGGGCCCTTGGCCTGGGCTTTCAGATCTTCGGCGCGACCGTCCCAGAACTGCGCCTCGTTGAAGACGGCGTTCAGCACCGTGGGCGAGTTGCGCGGCCCCTTCTGCCAGCCATGGCCGATCGACGTGGGCATGTTGTCATCCCCGCCGGTGGCGAGGTTGTGGCAGGAGTTGCAGGAAAAAACGCCCGACGCCGACATGCGCGGATCGAAGAACAGCGCCTTGCCGAGGTCGATCTTTTCAGGCGTGATCGGGTTGTCGGTCATCGCCGGTGTGGTCGAGGGCACCGGCGAGAACAGGTCGAGCGCGTCGGCCCTCAGTTCCTCCGACGCACTGGCGGCGGATGCGAGCGCGAGTGCCGAGACTGCC
>JAUIBJ010000562.1 GCA_030428025.1 Alphaproteobacteria bacterium | reverse complement strand
GGCGAAGAAGAACAGCGACGCCCCGTTCATGTGCAGATAGCGGATCATGTGCCCGCCATTGACGTTGCGCATGATATGCTCGATCGAGGCGAAGGCCAGATCCACATGCGGCGTGTAATGCATCGCCAGAACGATGCCGGTGACGATCTGCAGCGCCAGGCAGAAGGCCAGCACGATGCCCCAGATCCACCACCAGTTCAGGTTTTTCGGGGTGGGGATCATCAGGGTGTCGTAGAGCAGCGAAACCACCGGCAGCCGCGAATGAAGCCACTTCTCGGCGCCCGATTTCGGTTCGTAGTGATCGTGGGGAATACCCGGCATGAGCGCGCTTCCTTATCCCAGTTTGATCGTTGCGTCGTCGACGAATTCGGCCACGGGCACCGGCAGGTTTTCGGGCGCGGGCCCTTTGCGAATGCGGCCCGAGGTATCGTAATGCGACCCGTGGCAGGGGCAGAACCAGCCGCCGAAATCGCCGGCTGTGCCCAACGGCACACAGCCCAGATGCGTACACACGCCCATCTGCACCAGCCATTCCCCCGATTCGCCAAACGCACGGTTCTCGTCCGTGGCCGGCACCTCGCCGGGGATGTTGTCGTTCCGCGCGATCGGGTCGGGCAGATCGGCCACGTCAACCGCGCGGGCGGCCTCTATCTCGTCAGCGGTACGGCGGCGGATGAAGACCGGCTTGCCCAACCATTTGACCGTCAGTTGCGTCCCCTCGGAGACGCCCGAGATATCGACCCGGATAGAGCTCAGCGCCTGAACGTCCGCGGACGGGTTCATCTGGTTGACCAAGGGCCAGACGGCCGCCCCCGTGGCGACGACACCGGCGCCGGCAGTGGCGTAGTAGAGGAAATCTCTGCGGGTGCCTTCGTGATCTTCTGCGTGGGACACGAAATCTCTCCATTTTCAGGCCGGCCCCAGCCAGCGTCTTGCTTCTATGACATGATCGCGGCTCGGAATACAGGGCCGGATACGTTTCCGAACCGCTATTTAACGGGGCTTTCAAGAGCCGTCCAGTGCGCAATGGCCACTATCGGGACGGGGCGCGCTTCTGTCGCGCTTGTGGGCGGGGGCCGGCGAGTGTAAGCAGGGCCAGAGACCGCCCAAGACAGAAAGCGCCAGCCAATGTTCCGATATCTCAGATCCGCCGTCGCCGCCATCCTGCTGCTTGCCAGCCCGGCAGCTGCGGAGATGGAATTGAGCTTCTATCTTGGCTGGCAGGGCACAAGCGACAGCAGCGGCAGCGGCACCCTACCCGGCGGCGCGGCCTTCGCCCGCAGTTTCAACTGGGACGGCAAGCCCTTCGACTCGCCGATCTATTACGGCGGCCGGGCGATCTGGTGGACGTCCTCCGATTTCGGTTTCGGCATCGAGGGTACCCATACCAAGGCCTATGCCTCGGCCGCCGACATGGCTGCCCTCGGCCTCACCCGGCTGGAACTGTCGGACGGGCACAACATTATTACCGCCAACGTGATGAAGCGCTGGCCGGGCGCCTTCGAGGGTTCTGCCTTCACGCCCTATGTCGGTGCCGGCATCGGTGTGGCCATCCCGCATGTGGACATTCAGGTCATCGGCGCGGCGAACCGCACCTTCGGGTATGAAAACACCGGCCTCGCCCTGCGCGCCATCGCCGGGATGAAATACGACCTGAACGACCGCTGGGCGCTCTTCGGCGAGTATCAGGCCACGTGGTCGGACAACGCCATCACCATCGACGCCGACCCGACCGTGCCGGGGCAGTTGCCAGGCCGGCTCAATACCGAACTCACCACTCATGCGGTGAATTTCGGGGTCAGCTACAGCTTCTGAAGCTGACCGACGGTCTGGCGCCCTTGGCAGTCGAATGAACAAAGCGATATAGGGTGGGCCTGCTTGCCCGCCGTCAAACGGTCATTTCCAGACAGGTGGGCGGAATTGCCCACCCGACATGGCAGAAGCGAAAACCCTATTCCGGAGCCGTGACCTGCATGCTCTCCCGCGCGCTGAACACCGCGAACCAGTCATCCAGCGCCCCGGCATCGGCACGCCAGTTGCGATCGCCCAGCCGGAAATCGAGGTAACCCAGGGCGCAGCCCATGGCGATGTGGCTCATGTCGAGCGGGCCGTTCAGATGGCTCATCCAGCGTTCGTTCACCGCCTGCACGCAGCGCGCCACCTTGGCCCACTGCGCCTCGATCCAGCCCTCGAACACCTTTTCCGGCGGGCGCACCCGGCGTTCGTAGACCATCAGCAGCGCCGCATCCATGATCGCATCCGCCGTGGCCTCCAGCGTCAGCGTCTCCCACAGGCGGCTGTCGGGGTAGAGCCCGGCGCCGAATGTCGCATCGAGATAGCGGCAGATCACCCGGCTGTCATAGAGCGTCGGGCTGTCGGGCCGGATCAGGGCCGGGATCTTGCCGGCGGGGTTGGCCGCGGCGACCTCCGGGTCGGTATCGGTGGCCGTTGTCATGCGCTCGACGATCTCGACCGTGTCGGTCTGGCCGGCCTCGTGCAAGACCACCTTCACCTTGCGGGCGAAGGGCGAGGCTTTCGCGGAAATCAGTTGCACGGGCGGACTCCTTCGCTGTTTCGCGAACGCTAGGCGCGGAAGCGGGGCCTGTCCATCCCTATCCCTTCGCCCCCCGCATGAGCGCCGCAAGCGCCGCGACCTCCTGGCCCGTGTGCTGTGCGCCCACGGCATCGGCGGCACGCAGGCGCACGGCCTCCGCCTTGTTCTGGTTCAGCTTCCAGGTGCCGTGGATCTCCTCGACCGCCATCCGGCAGGGGACGATCTGGCGCATCATTCGCTCGAGCACCGCGGGCGTCATCTTGGCGGCGGTCCATTCGGGCTTCGGCGCAAGCCGCGTCTCGAAGAGGGCGGACTGCCGGTCGAGAAGGTCGCGCAACGCGGTTTGCGGCTGCACCTCTACCCGGCCCACAAGATGCACGGCGACATAATTCCAGGTCGGCACCTGATCGTCGATCCCGTACCAGTCGGGCGAGATGTAGCCATGCGGCCCCTGCACCGCGAGACGCGCCTGCACGGGTGCGGCAAGCATTCGGGCGATGGGATTCGAGCGCACCAGATGAAATTCCGCCATCGCGCCGTCTTCCGACAGAAGAAAAGGGATGTGGCTGACAAGCGGCGCGCCCTCGCCGCCTACGCACAAAAGGCCGAACCCCTGCTCACGGGCAAAGGCGATTTTGCGCGCCTCGGACGTCTGGCGAAAGGCGGGGTTGGGGTGCATGATCGGCTCCTTGCCGGTTGACCGCAGGTGCGCTGAAGCGCACCCTACGGGACCGGA
>JAUIBJ010000561.1 GCA_030428025.1 Alphaproteobacteria bacterium | reverse complement strand
CTGCCCGCGCAGGTGGCCGGGCTCGCGGCCCGGGAACTGACTGCGCAGATCGACCAGCAGATGGGTCAGGTCGGCCGGGAGGCGCTCAACATGGATGCCGAGTGACAGACGCCGGCCTGCGCCCCCGTGCGGCGTCAAACGCCCAATTCCTCCGACACCTTGCCGATGCTTTCGCGAAGGATGCCTTCGATATCGGCGATCATCGCCTCGTCCATGATCAGCGTCGGCGACAGGATCAGGATATTGCCGAGCGCGCGGGCGATCAGCCCTCTGGCCTGACAGGCTTGCGCGACCCTTGTGCCGATCATCGCGTCAGGCTCGAACTCCTCGCGGGTGTCCTTGTTCTTCACGAACTCGATGCCCATCATGAAATGCGATCCGCGCACCTCGCCCACCATGGTCATGTCCTCGAGTCCGCGCAGCGCGGCCTCGAACACCTTGCCGGTGGTCTGCACCCGCTCTGGGATGCGCTCGCGTTCGAGAATGTCGATGTTGGCGAGCCCTGCCGCGGCGGCCGCCGGGTGGCCGGAATAGGTCATCCCGTGCAGGAACATCGCCTCCGGCCCGGAAATCACGTCGTGGATCTCGCTCGAGATGATCGTGGCCGAAAGTGGCTGATATCCCGAGGTCAGCCCCTTGGCGGTGGTGATGATGTCGGGGACGTAGCCATAGACATCCTCCGACGAGAACATGTGCCCCAGCCGGCCCCAGGCAGTGACTACCTCGTCAGCGACGTAGGCGATGTCGTGCTCGGCGGTGATCTCGCGCATGCGCTTGTGATAGCCCGGCGGTGCGGTGATCACCCCGCCAGCCCCCTGGATCGGCTCGGCGAAGAAGGCGCAGATATTGTCCGCCCCGATGCGGTGGATGGCATCCAGCATGTCCTGTTCAAGAACGGTCAGGAATTCCGCGTCGCTCATGTCGGGCGCCTCGCGGTATCTGTGCGGGGCTTTGAGGTGATGCACCAGCCCATCGGCGGCGGTGGCCCAGCCTTCGGAATAGGCAGGCGTGGTCAGCGCCATCGCCAGATGGGTGGAGCCGTGATAAGCGCCCATCCGCGACAGGATCTGGCGCTTTTCGGGCTTGCCGCGCAGGATGTTGTAATGGTGCAGGATGCGCACTGCCGTGTCGTTGGCGACCGAGCCGGAATTGCCGAAATAGACATGGTCAAGCCGCCCCGGCGCCAGCGAAGCCACCTTTTCGGCCAGCGCGGCGGCCGCGGGGTGGGTGAAGTTGTAGAAGGTCGAGTAATAGTCGAGCGTGCGCAGCTGCTCGGCGATGGCGTCGATCACCTCGTCGCGCCCGTGGCCCACATTCACGCACCACAGCCCGCCGATCCCGTCGATCAGCTTGTTGCCCTCGCTGTCGAACACATGCGCGCCCGTGGCCCGCACGATGGCTGTGCGCGCGCCGTCCTGTTTCAGCGCGTTCAGGTTGGCGAAGGACTGGATCAGATGCGTGTCGGAGGTCAGCACGTCATCGGTGCGGTTGGGAATATCGAGTGTCATTCTGGGGTCTCCCTGTAATCGGCCTGCTGCGTCGACAGCAGCGCCGGATCGACATCGTGGGCGATGTCCGTGACGATGAGCGTTTCGGTGGTGCGGGCCGTGGCCAGAAGGTTGCCATCCGGCGCGGCCACCACGGAATGGCCGGCGAAGGCCAGATCGCCCTCGCGGCCGCAGTAATTCGCATAGACGATGGTCAGCGCCTGCGCCGCGGCCTGCGCCGGCACGATCCGGCGCGAGACGTTTTCGAACCCCGCCGGGTTGGCCGTGGGCACGAGGATCAGCCCGACCCCCTTGTCCGCCAGCGCCCGCACGTGATGGCCGAATTCCACGTCATAGCAGATCATCAGCGCGCAAGACGTGCCTTCGAAATCGAAGATCGCATGGGCCTCGCCCTTGGCGAAGCTGTCCCGTTCCATCTGCCCGAAAAGCTGCAGCTTGCGGTAATGGGCGATGATCGCGCCATCGGGGCCGAAGGCCGTGGCGGCGTTGTAGACCGTCTCGCCCTCGCGTTCGGCCCAGCCGATGGTCAGCCCGCAGCCGGCCGCGCGGGCGAGTGCGGCCAGCCTGTCACACCACGCCCCGCCCAAAGGCTGGGAGAGGCGCGCATGCAGCGCGGGCTGGTTGTAACCCGGCAGGAAAAGCTCGGGGAAGACGGCCATGCGCGCACCCGCGAGGGACGCGGCATCGAGCATCCGCCCGACACGCGTGAACCCTTCCTCCACATCGCCCTGAACGGGCGGCCCCTGATAGAGCCCGAGCTTCATCCGCCGTCCTTTCGCACTATTTCTTCAAGTTGGTCCAGATCTGGTCATAGACCTCCTGGGTTTCCTGATCGCAGACTTCCACGAACACGGTGTCGATGCCCTCCGGCGGGTTCTGCTCGGGCATGGTCTTCAGTTCCTCGTCGAGGTATTCTCCCACGCCCTCGGTTCCGGCGGTGTAGCGCGCGTAATTGGTCACGGCGCCCATGTTTTCAGGCTCGAGCAGGAAGTCCATTAAGGCCAGCGCGTTCTCGCGGTTGGGCGCTCCGTCGAGCAGGACGACATTGTCCATCCAGACGATCAGCCCTTCCTTGGGATAGGCATATTCCACATTCGCCCCTTCCTCGCGCGCCTTGGCGCCGAAGCCGTTCCAGATCATGCCCGCGGCGGCGTCGCCCGAGACCAGAACGTCCTTGGCGGTGTCGGAATTGAACGACACCCAGTGTTTCTTGGAATCCTGCAGCAGCTGGTTGAGCGCCTTGAGCTGGTCGCGGTCCTGTGTGCACTGGGGAATGCCCAGATGCAGCGAGGCCAGCAGCAGCACCTCGCCCTGGCTGTCGAGCATGTTGATCTTGCCCGAAAGCTCCTCGGGCGGGTTGAAGATGATATCGGTGGTGTCGATGTCGCCCTTATAGACATCGCGGTTGACCATGAACGAGGTCGAGCCCCACTGATAGGGGATCGAGCTGGCGCGGCCCGGATCGAAGGAGGGGTCGGCCCATTGCTCCATTATGTTGCCCTTGTTCTCCAGCTCGCCCTCGGCGATGGTGTCGAGCATGCCTTCGCCGTCCATGATCTTGACCATGTAGTCGCCCGGCACGGCCAGATCGTAGGTGCCCATGCCGCCCGCCTTCAGCGCCGCCAGAAGCGACTCGTTGGAATCGAAGGTGTCCATCACCACCTCGATCCCGGTTTCCTCGGTGAACTTGTCCAGCAGTTCCTGCGGGATGTATTCGAACCAGTGATACAGCACGACCTGGCCCTCGGCCGCGGCGGCATTGGCCCCGAGGCTCAGCGCCAGC
>JAUIBJ010000018.1 GCA_030428025.1 Alphaproteobacteria bacterium | reverse complement strand
CGTGACTGGCGTCAAACGTCCAGAACGGCGCGTAGACGCCGGCGACGCGCCCATCAGAGACAGCCCCGCGCAGATCGCCCGGGGCCGCCCAACGACTGCGCAGCCAATGGCGGATATTGGCCTCGGCTTGCGTCTGGGCGACGGCGAAGGGAATCAGGCCCGATGGCATGAAACGCGCGTGCCCGCCATGCAGCACGATCGGACCGTTGCAGTAGGGGCAGCGCTCGGATACCGCCCGACCGACGAAGACAACCTCACCGCCGCAACTTTCGCAGCGATGGGCGCGGTCCACCTCGGGAATCTCGCCATCCAGATCGTTCGGATCGTAGGCCTGTTCGCGCCGCGCCTCGAGCGCGCCGTCATCCTCGATTTCGCTGTCCTTTCCGCAGCTTTCGCAGACAAGCCTGCCGGTTTCCGGGGAAAACCGCCGCTGCCCCGCGCAGAAGGGGCATTGCAACGCGGCCTGAACCGCATCGAACCGGTCCTCGACAGGCGCCGGCGCGCTCACTGGTCCGACTCCATGATCACTGTCAGAATATAGAGGACATATTCGGCCCGTACCCAGGCCCGTTCCGCCGCACCTTGCGGATCGCCGCTCTTGGACCAGTCTCCGATGAAACTGCCCGCGAACGCCGTCAGGACCGTCCAGACTGCAATCATCGACCATCCGCGCATGCGCCTCAGGAACGAAGGCGACTGATCCAGCATCTCATTGCGCGCTTCCATGACTTCGAAGAATTTGCGCACCGGATAGACCCCCAGAAGAGCAAAAACCGCAACGACGGCAACACCTGCGATATATGGCTCCGGTTGAGGCATGGCAGTCAACTGCATGGGTTCGCCTTGCTATGCGTCTCCTGTCAGCGCCCCTCGAACCGGGCGGGGCGCTTGTCCTGAAAGGCCACGACACCTTCCTTGAAATCGCGGGAATTGCCGCATTCGCCCTGCAGCCGCGCCTCGAGGTCGAGCTGGCCGTCGATCCCGTTTTCCCAGCTTTCGCGGATCGCGCGCTTGAGGTTGCGATAGGCCACCGTGGGCCCCTGGGCCAAATGTGCGGCGCGGGCCTGCCAGCGGGTCTCGAACTCGGCATCGGGCACCGCTTCCCAGATCATGCCCCACTGGTCGGCCTGCCGGGCGCTGACCGGCTCGGCGAAAAGGGCCGCCCCCATGGCCTTGGCCCCGCCCATCTGCCGGGGCAGCCAGAAGGTACCGCCGGCATCTGGGATGAGCCCGATGCGGGTGAAGGCCTGCAGGAAATAGGCGCTTTCGGCCGCGATCACCACGTCGGCCGCCAGCGCCAGATTGGCCCCCGCTCCCGCCGCCGGGCCGTTGACCGCGGCGATGGTGGGCACGGGGCAGTCGCTAATGGCCTTCAGCATCGGCACATATTCGTCGCGCAGCACCCGTTCGAGGTCGATCGCCGCAGCTGTACCGGTGTCGGAGAGGTCCTGCCCCGAGCAGAAGGCCTTGCCGTTGCCGGTCATCACCAGCACCCGCGCCGCCTGCGGCACGACGCGCGCCGCGTCGGTGATCTCGGCCCGCATCTGGGTGTTGAGCGCGTTCATCCGGTCGGGCCGGTCGAGCCGCAGCACCGCCACGTCCTCGGCAATCTCCAGCGTGATTGTCTGGTAGTCCTTCATCGGCGCCCCCTATGCCCCGTCCCTTCACCGCATGCCCTTGCCGGCACCGGTGTCAGTCCTCCAAGATCTCGCGCAACCGGGCGCGTTCGGCCTCGCTCAGCGCCGCCTCCTCCTGCGGTGCGGCCCGGGCGCGGCGGCGCAGGAAGGCGAACCCGATCGCGCCCCCCAGAAGCAGCATCGCCGGACCGGCCAGCCAGAGAACCAGGTTCGAGCCGCCCGTCCTGGGCTTCAACAGCACGTATTCGCCATAGCGGTCGACGATATAGTCCACCACCTCGGCGTCGCTGTCGCCCGCCACCAGCCGCTCGCGCACCAGAAGGCGCAGGTCGCGTGCGAGCGCGGCATTGGAATCGTCGATGCTCTCATTGCGGCAGACCAGACAGCGCAGGCCCGAGGATATCTCGCGCGCCCGCGCCTCCAGCGCCGGGTCGTCGAGCATCTCGTCGGGTTGCACTGCAAAGAGAGGCCCCGCCAGCAGACAGAGAACGAGGCAGAGCCGCTTCATTCCGCCGGCACCCCCTGCGCGCGCATTCGTCGCGCCCCGGCGGCCACACGGTAGCGCCGGTCACTGAGCGACAGAAGCCCGCCGAACGCCATGAGGATCGCACCACCCCAGATCCAGTTGGCGAGCGGCTTGAAATAGGTCCGCATGGCCCAGCCGCCGCCCTCCTGCGGGTCGCCGATCACCACATAGATGTCGCGCAGAATCCCGTTGTCGAGCGCCGCCTCGGTGGTGGGCATCTGCGCCACCGGATAGACCCGTTTTTCGGGGTAGAGCGTGCCGATGCGGTCATCCCCGCGGGACAGCGCCACCTCTCCCATGGTCGAGACATAGTTCGGCCCCTCGACCTGCCGGACATCTTCCAGCGTCAGGGTGTAGCCTGCAAGTTCCAGACTGTCGCCGAGGCGCACCACACGAATATCCTCGGCCTGCCAGGCGGTCATCGCGGCGACGCCCGCCATGGTGATGCCCAAGCCCCCATGTGCCACCGCCTTGCCCCAGTCCGCCCGCGGCAGGCGAACGAGCCGACCTAGCCGGCTTTCGCCCCTTCCCGCGCGCGACAGCAGGTCGGTGGCCGCGCCCGCAACCAGCCAGGTCGCGAGGAAAAGCCCGACGGGGCCGATGGCACTACGCCCGGTCTGCATCGCCCATGCCAGCGCCAGCACCGCCACGGCCAGCCCGAAGGCCGGGATCAGCCGGCGCAGCACTCGGCCCAGCCGCGCCCGTTTCCAGGGCAGCATCGCACCGATCGGCAAAACCAGACCGAGCGCCACCATGAAGGGCGTGAACGCGAGGTTGAAGAAGGGCGCCCCGACCGAGAGCTTGCGGTCGAAGAACATCTCGGCCACCAGAGGCCAGATCGTGCCGGTAAAGACGACGAAGGCCGCCACGCCCAGCAGCAGGTTGTTGACCACCAGCACCGATTCCCGGCTGACCAGCCCGAAGACCCCCTTGGACTGCATCACATTGGCCCGCGCGGCAAACAGCGTAAGCCCCAGCAGCATGAAGAAGGCAAGGATCATCAGCAGGAACACTCCGCGTTCCGGGTCGGTGGCGAAGGCATGGACCGAGGTGATCACGCCCGAGCGGGTGATGAAAGCGCCGATCATGGAAAAACCGAAGGCGATGATAGCCAGAAGCACCGTCCAGCTTTTGAGGGCTTCTCGTTTTTCCACCACGATGGCCGAATGCAGGAGCGCCGCCGCGATCAGCCAGGGCATGAAGCTGGCGTTTTCGACCGGGTCCCAGAACCAGAAGCCGCCCCAGCCCAGTTCGTAATAGGCCCACCACGAGCCCAGCCCGATGCCGATGGTCAGGAACACCCAGGCGGCCAGCGTATAGGGCCGCACCCAACGGCCCCAGGCCGCGTCGACCCGCCCCTCGATCAGCGCCGCCACGGCGAAGGAGAAGGTCATCGAAAGCCCGACATAGCCGAGATAGAGGAAGGGCGGATGGAAGGCGAGGCCCGGATCCTGCAGCAGCGGGTTCAGGTCCTGCCCGTCGAAAGGCGGCACGGCCACGCGCAGGAAGGGGTTGGAGGTGAAGAGAATGAAGGCGAAGAAGGCGGCCCCGATCATCCCCTGCACCGCCAGCACCCGCGCCCTTAGCGTGGGCGGCAGCCCGCCGCCGAACCAGGCGGCAAAGGCGCCGAACAGGGTGACGATCAGCACCCAAAGGAGCATCGAGCCCTCGTGATTGCCCCAGACGCCGGTGATCTTGTAGAGCATCGGCTTGAGCGAATGGCTGTTGAGCACCACCAGCCGCAGCGAGAAATCCGAGGTGACGAAGGCCCACATCAGCGCGGCAAAGGCCGCTGCGGTCAAAAGGAACTGCAGCACCGCCGCGGGCTCCGCCACGGCCATCCATCCCGGCCAGCCTCTCCTGGCACCGAGTAGCGGAACCACCGCCTGGAAACAGGCGGTGACGAAGGCGAGGATCAAGGAGAAATGGCCGAGTTCGGTGATCATACGCTCATTATAGAACCGAGCGCCGCCGGGGCCAATGGCAAAGGGGCGCTCGCCCGGATCACATTGTCGCGGGGACGGGGTTCTGCGCGCGTCTCCAGTCGTCGAGCGCGGGATTCTCGCCCGGTTGGATGGCGTCAAGTTCCAGCGGCGCGTCGGTGCCGGTCTCGGCCGCGGCGGGGCTGTCGGCGCCCAGCTTGCGCAACTCGGCGATGTTTTCCACCACCTGCGGGGCGCGGGCCATGGTGGCAGCAAGCGAGCGCTGGAACTCCTGCCCCTTGGCCTGATGGCGGGCGCCGAAATAGAAGCTGACGATCGCACCCAGAAGCCACCAGAGCGGCTCGGGCACCAGCGCGATGCCCTGCATCCGCTCCGAAAACCACACCGGATTGGTCATGGCCGAGAGAAACAGCGCCAGCGTGCCGAGCGCCATCGCCGGGCGCGGAATGCGGTTGAGCCCGTCAATCACCCGGTCGAACAGGCCCTTGCGGGGATGGGCGAATTCGGCGGCCAGCTGGGCCAGTGCGGCCTGCTGAATGTCGGCGCCGCGCGCATCCGCCTTTTCGGCGTTGACACGGAACACCTCGGCGGTTTCGGCGATCACGTTGCGATTGCCGCCGAAGACGGCACCGAACAGGCGTTCAATTATCCCCATGCCGCGATCCTTTCCCGAAACTCCGCCTCGGTCATGTGATAGCGGGGCGAGATGAACTCCTCCGCCCGCCGGATCCAGCCGCCCTTGCCGCCCGCCCGGGTGCGCGCGTATTTGCGCGATGCCGGGCGGCGGTCGGCGAGACGGAAGTAGTAGTTCCGCCGGGCGATGCCGTAGGCATCGATCAGATGCTCGGGCGCGGCGGCATGAGCGGCCCGCGCGGCGGCGGCGGTCTGCGGCCCGATGGCCCCATCGACGGCGATTTCGTGGCCCATCTGCCGCAACAGCCGCTGCAGGATCTTCACCGCATTGGCGCCCGCGTTCACATACATGTCGAAGACCGACGCCTGCAGCGCCTCCGGCAATTGCCCGATGCCGGGCCGGCGGTGGTAATGCTCGATGAAGATCGCCTCGGCCTGCGTGCGGCTCAGGGCCTTGACATCGGCCACGCCCACGGTGCCGTCGCCGTCGAGATCGAGCCCGAGCCGGCGCATGGTGTGGATGGTCACCCCGTATTTGGTGGCGCCCCCGGGGTCGTCCGGGTCGTTAACGAAGCCGCCCTCGCGGGCGACGATCTCTCTGGCGATGTCTTCGACGCTCTGCATGTCCTGCCCCTTTCCGCGGGTTTCACCGACGGAAAGCTGGGTCATGCCTGGTTAAAGAAGCGCTTAGCTGCCGCCCGGTGCCTGGTACACACCCTGCTCCTTGAGGCTGTCGATCACCTCCTTGGGCATGTAGTCCTCGTCATGCTTGGCGAGGATCTCGGTGGCGACAAACACGCCGTCGCGATAACTGCCGGTGCCCACCATGCCCTGATTCTCTTCGAAAAGGTCGGGCAGGACGCCGGTATAGACCACCGGCACCGCCGCGCCGCCGTCGGTCACGTTGAAGCGGATCTGCTCGCCCTGCCCGCGCACGAGGCTGCCTTCCTCCACCAGCCCGCCGATGCGGAACACCTCCGTCGGCGGCGGCGGCTCGGCCACCACCTGGCTGGGCGAGCGGAAAAAGTTGATCCCGTCGCGCAGCGCATAGCCGATCAGCGCGGTCGAGACCAGAAGCGCCACCGCAGCGATGGCGATTACCTGAATACGTCTCTTTTTCTTGAGCGATTTCATGGCTCTGTCATCCGCTCCTCATGGAAACACGGGGGCCAGCATAAGCCCCTCGGTCTCGTCGATGCCCAGCATCAGATTGGCGTTCTGGATGGCCTGCCCGCTGGACCCCTTGGTCAGGTTGTCGAGCGCCGCGATAACCACGGCGCGCCCTTCCATCCGGTCGCCCACAACGCCCACATGGCAGAAATTGCTGCCGCGGATATGACGGGTGCTGGGGTGCTGACCGAAGGGCAGCGTCACCAGAAAGGGCTCGTCTGCATAGGCGGCCTCCAGCGTCGCATGCACCTTTTCGGCCTCGCCCTTGACGTAAACGGTGGCGATGATCCCCCGGTTGGCGGGCAGCAAGTGCGGGGTAAACTGCACGCGCACGGGCCGGCCGGCGATCTTGGAGAACTCCTGATCGAACTCCGCCAGATGCCGGTGCGTGCCACCGGCCGCATACGCATGCGCGCCCTCCGACAGTTCGGCATGCAGCAGGTTTTCCTTGAGGCTGCGGCCTGCCCCGCTCACCCCGGTCTTGAGGTCGATGATGATCTCGTCGAGGTCGATCACCCCCGCCGCGATCAGCGGACGCAGCGCATATTGGCCCGTGGCGGCGTTGCACCCCGTCCCGGCCACCAGTCGCGCGGTTCTGATCCGGTCGCGGTAGAATTCGGTCAGGCCATAGACGGCCTCGGCCTGACATTCGAGCGCGGCATGCTCGCCGCCATACCAGCGGGCATATTGCTCGGGGTCTTCCAGACGGAAATCGGCCGACAGATCCACGATCTTCAGATCCTTCGGCAAGTCTCGGATCACAGCCTGCGAGGTGGCATGCGGCAGGGCGCAGAAACACAGGTCAATGCCGCCGAAATCGATCTCCTCAATGGTGACCAGATCGGGCAGCTCGAGATGGCGCAGATGCGGAAAGACCTGCGCCATGCTCTGCCCGGCCTTGGAATTGGCGGCAAGCGCCGCGATCTCCATCGTCGGATGGGTGGCGATCAGCCGGACGAGTTCGGCACCGGTATAGCCAGAGGCACCAAGAATGGCGATCTTGTGGGTCATCACGGACCTCTTGAACAAACTGAAAAGGATTTAGGTGAAAAGCGGCGCCGCCGCAATCTCCGGGCGGGTCAGGCGGCCTCGAAGGCGATCTTTCGTCGCAGGAACTGCATCGCCCGGTCCGACACCCTCTTCGGATCGCCGGTGGTCAGGAAGCGCGCCGGCAGGTCGGCGCCGGTCATCTGCGGATGGCGGTCAAGGTAGTCGGCAAGGCTCTCGGCCACCAGATCGGCCTGGGAAAAGACCTGTACGTCGGGCCCGAGCGCAGCCTGAAACGCCTCCTGCAAAAGCGGATAATGGGTGCAGCCCAGCACCGCCGCCTGCGGGTGTGGCATCTTGCGTTTCAGTGCCTCGACATGGCTTCGCACAAGCGCCTCGGCGAGAATCATGTCGCCTTCCTCGATGGCGTCCACCACCCCGCCGCAGGCCTGCGCCTCCACATCCACGCCAATGGCTCGGAAGGCCAGTTCGCGCTGGAAGGCGCGGCTCGACACCGTGGCGGGCGTGGCGAACAGGGCCACGTTCTTGACCCCCACCTCACGCGGCGGGGAATTGTCGCCCCAGGTCCGCTCGGTCAGCGCCTCGATCAGGGGGACGAACACCCCCAGAACCCGCTTGCCCTTGGGCACGCCATCCTCCTGCATCCGGCGAAGGGCCGCGGCCGAGGCAGTGTTGCAGGCCAGAACCACCAGATCGCAGCCCATGTCCCACAACTTCTGCACATGCGACTTGGTCAGGCAGTAGACGTCATCGGCATCGCGCACCCCATAGGGCGCATGGGCATTGTCGCCCAGATAGATGAACGTCATCTCCGGCAAGCGCCGGCTCACCGCGTCGAGCACGGTCAGGCCGCCGAGCCCGCTGTCAAAAATCCCTACAGTCATGTGCCTTTGCCCTCGGGCGCGCTATTCGAACTCGAAGCCCAGATCGTTGGGATCAATCGGCCTCGGGCTCAGCTCATACGTCTTCTGACGAAGAAACGCCATGAGGGATTTGCTGTCCCTGGCACGCGCGTCCAGCTGGTCGCGGCCAAGCGGTTCGCCCACCACCACACGGACGGAGGTATCCACGCGCTCGCTGAATTCCTTGATCATCAGCCCCATGCGCAAGGTGTAATGCAGGTGGCTGGCCACCTGGAAAAGCCGGCTGGTATGGCCGTCGAAGAAGACCGGCACCACCGTTGCCTGGCTCTTGGCCACCATTCGGGCGGTGAAGCTGCGCCAGCCGGGATCGAGCGGCTGGGCGAATGGCTTGGTCGCGGTCGAAACCGTGCCGCCGGGGAAGATGCCGATGGCGCCCCCCTGCCCCAGATATTCCAGCGCCGCCTTGCGCGTGGCGAGATTGAGCGCCAGCGCCTCCCGCGACTCGTCGAAGCTGATCGGCAGGATGATGCGGTTGAGGTCTTCGGCCTTGCGAAAGACCTGATGCGCGAGAATGCGGAAATCCCCGCGTGTCCGGCTGAGTATATGGCCCATCATCAGCCCGTCGAGAATGCCGTAGGGGTGGTTTGCGATCATCACCAGCGGCCCCTCGGCGGGGATGTTTTCGAGGCTGCCACCGATCACGTCCAGCGTCAGCCCATACCGCTCGACCATCACCTGCCAGAAGTCGCGGCCTTGGGCCACTTCCTTTTCATACCCCCTGGCCCGCTTGATCAGGCGCATCCGCCCGGTGAGGTTCTCCATCGTCCGGATCATCGCCCGACCGCCCAGGGTCTGAGCGGAATAGGAATAGCTTATGTCACGCGCGATGTGACGGTCCAGACGCATGCTCGCCACCTAAGAGATTCGGGCCGTTATGACCGTTTCCCGATGCTTCTGAACAATTTCGGTGACGTTTTCGTGACGGCTCACTCCGCCGCCGCCTGCGTGCTCTCGCCGCCTGCGCGTATCGTTGCCAGCATCTCCTCACGCCGCTTCGCCGCCTTGGCCTCGTTGCCCTGCTTGACATGGCCGAAGCCCCGGATCGACAGCGGCAATTCGGCCAGCGCGATCACCGCGTTGCGGGTGCCGGCGTCGAGCTTCGGCAGAACCTCGGCCATGTCGGCCTCGTATTGCTTGATCAGCGCCCGTTCCATTTTCCGTTCGGCCGAATAGCCGAACACATCCAACGGCGTGCCGCGCAGGGCCTTCAGTTTCGGCAGCAGCCGCAGGGGGCGTTCCAGCCACGGTCCGAATTCGCGCTTCCTGGGCTTGCCGTCTGGCCCCTTGCCACCAAGGATCGGCGGGGCGAGGTGGACGGTCATCCGGAAATCGCCGGCGAATTCCTCGCGCGCCTTGTCGCGGCTTTGCAGCAGCAGCCGCGCCACCTCGTATTCGTCCTTGTAGGACAGAAGTTTGTGATAGCCCTTGGCGACGGCCTCCCTGACGCCGGTATCCTCGATCCCGTCCACCAGCTTGCGGTAGCGTTTGGCCAGCCCCTTGCCCTGATAGGCCGTCAGATGATCGGCCCGAAAGGCGATCCTGTCCTCCAGCGTCTTCGGCATCTCGACCACGGTGGGCGTGAGGTGCTTTTCCGCCTCCGCGGGGAAGGCCGCCGCCCAGCGGCCGATCTCGAAGGCGCGCAGATTGGCCTCGACCGCGGCGCCGTTGAGGCGGATCGCATCCTCGATGGCCTGACGGCTTACGGGGATCGTGCCGCGCTGCCAGGCGGCGCCGAAGACCATCATGTTGGAATAGATCGAATCCCCCATCGTCACGCGGGATAGCTCCGTCGTGTCAACGAGTTGCACATCATCCTTCAACTTTGCCTTCAGCGAAAGTTCCAGCCGGTCGGCCGGGATGGAAAATTCGGTATCGCGTGTAAACTCGCCGGTGATGATCTCGTGGCTGTTGACCACGCCCTTCGTGCGGCCCGAGCGCATCAGTCCCAGCGTCTTGGCCCCCGCCGAGACCACCAGATCGCCGCCGATAAGCGCATCGGCCTCGCCGGTGGCCACGCGGATGGCGCTGATATCCTCCGGCCTCTCGGCCAGACGGCAATGGATATGCACCGCGCCGCCCTTCTGGGCGAGCCCGGCCATTTCCATCACCCCCGCGCCCTTGCCGTCGAGCTGCGCCGCCTGCGCCAGCACCGCGCCGATGGTCACCGCGCCGGTGCCGCCGACGCCGGTGATCACCACGTTATGGGTGCCGTCGATCTGCGGCATCGCCGGCTCGGGAAGGTCCGGCAGGGTCAGGTCGGTCGCCGCCTCCTTGCGGATCTTGGCGCCCTCCAGCGTCACGAAGGAGGGGCAGAAACCCTTGAGACAGCTGAAATCCTTGTTGCAGGCCGACTGGTCGATGGCGCGCTTGCGGCCCAGCTCCGTCTCTTTCGGCACGATGGCCACGCAGTTCGATTTCACCCCGCAATCGCCGCAACCCTCGCAGATATCGGTGTTGATGAAGACCCGCTTGTCGGGGTCGGGGAAATTGCCGCGCTTGCGGCGGCGGCGCTTTTCGGCGGCACAGGTCTGCACGTAAATGATGGCCGACACGCCCTTGATATCCTTGAATCTCTCCTGCACCTGCGGCAGCTCGTCCCGCTCGTGCCAGCCGATGCCGGAGGGAAAATGGCTGCGCTCGGGTTCTTCCTTGGGGTCATAGACCACCGCCAGATGCTGCACCCCCATGGCCAGCAGTTCCCGGGCGATCCGGTCGGGGCCCAGCCCGCCCTCGTTGGTCTGCCCGCCGGTCATCGCCACAGCGTCGTTGTACAGGATCTTGTAGGTGATGTTGGTGCCGGCGGCGAGCGCCGCGCGGATCGCCAGAAGCCCCGAATGGTTGTAGGTGCCGTCGCCCAGGTTCTGGAACACGTGATCGCGTTTGGAAAACGGCGCCTCGCCGATCCAGTTCGCCCCCTCGGCGCCCATATGGGTATAGCCGCTGGTTTCGCGATCCATCCACAGCGCCATGATGTGACAGCCGATCCCGGCATAGGCACGGCTGCCCTCGGGTACCCTGGTGGAGGTGTTGTGCGGGCAGCCGGCGCAGAAATAGGGCAGCCGCGCGGCGATCTCCTTGGCATTGTCGGCCTTCTTCGCCTCGGCGATCTCCGAGAGGCCAGCAGTGACACTTTCGGTTCCGCGCCCCTCCTCAACCAGGATGCCGCCGATTTTTTCTGCGATCATCACAGGGTCGAGCGCCATCCGAGTGGGGAAAAGCTCCTCTGTATGCATGCCCCCGGCGCCGCCCTTGTACCAGCCATAGACGCGGCGGCCGCGCCGGTCGTCGAAGATCGCCTCCTTGATCTGGATCTCGATCAGCTTGCGCTTTTCCTCGACCACCACGATCAGGTCCAGCCCCTCGGCCCAGTCGTGAAAGCCCTTCATGTCCATCGGGAAGGTCTGCCCGACCTTGTAGGCGGTCAGGCCCAGGCGCTCGGCCTCGTCGGCGTCGATGCCCAGCAGGTCGAAGGCGTGTACCAGGTCCAGCCAGTTCTTGCCGGCGGCGACGAAACCGATCTTGGCGCCCGGTTTTCCCCACATGCGTTTGTCGATTTTGTTCGCATGTGCAAAGGCTTCGGCGGCATACCTCTTGTAGTCGATCATCCGCGCTTCCTGCGGAATCCAGTGATCGCCCAGCCGGATGTTGAGCCCGCCCTCGGGCATGTCGAACTCGGGGCTCACGAATTGCATCCGGTCGGGGCGCGCATCCACCACGCTGGTCACCTCGACCGTGTCCTTCATCGTCTTCAGCCCGCACCAGACGCCTGCAAAGCGGCTCATGGCAAAACCGTAAAGCCCGAAATCCAGAATTTCCTGCACCCCCGCTGGCGACAGCACAGGCATGTAGGCATCCACCATCGCCCAGTCGGACTGATGGCAGACGGTCGAGCTTTCGCCGGTATGGTCGTCCCCCATCGCCATCAGCACGCCGCCGTGTTTCGAGGTGCCGGCCATGTTGGCATGCCGCATCACGTCGCCCGAGCGGTCCACTCCCGGCCCCTTGCCGTACCAGAGCCCGAAGACGCCGTCATACTTGCCCTCTCCGCGCAGTTCGGCCTGTTGCGTGCCCCAAAGTGCGGTGGCCGCCAGATCCTCGTTCAACCCCGGCTGGAAGGTGACGTTGGCCTCGGCCAGCACCTTCTGCGCCCGGCCCATCTGCAGATCGACCGCGCCTAAGGGCGAACCGCGATAGCCGGTGACATAACCGGCGGTGTTCAACCCTGCCTCCCTGTCGCGCGCGGCCTGCATCAGCATCAGACGCACCAGCGCCTGCGTGCCGTTCAAAAGAACCGGCGATTTGGTAAGGTCGAAACGGTCGTTCAGACTGATCTGTTGCTTGCTCATGGCGGGCCTCCCACCCGGCTTGCTCCGTAGTATGAATATAGGCGCATAATAGGTCATAGCTAGTGACCTAACAAACAAATAATTCCGGCTCCGCAGGTCGCTCATGGCTATACTGACGCCGTTTTTCTGCTATTGCGTCATCGGGCGGATTGGGAAACGAAAGTTGTTTTTATGGATTGGGATAAGCTCAGAATATTCCACGCGGTGGCCGATGCCGGCAGTCTGACCCATGCGGGCGATCAGCTGCATCTGTCGCAATCGGCGATCTCGCGGCAGATCCGGGGGCTGGAAGAATCGCTCAATGCCACACTTTTTCACCGCCATGCGAGGGGGCTGATTCTCACCGAACAGGGCGAGCTTCTGTTCGACGCCACCCGCGCGATGATGCGCCGGCTCGACGCGGCCACCGCCCGCATCCGCGACAGCGAAGAGGAGGTCTTCGGCGAATTGCGGGTGACCACCACCATCGGGTTCGGCACGCTCTGGCTTGCCCCGCGTCTGCCCAAGCTGTTCGAGAAATACCCCGACCTCAACATCGACCTGATGCTGGAGGAACGCGTGCTCGACCTGCCGATGCGCGAGGCGGATGTGGCAATCCGGATGAAGGAGCCGAGCCAGGCCGACCTGATCCGCAAGCGGCTGATGAGCGTGCATATGTGTCTTTACGCCTCTCGCGACTATATCAGTCAGCGGGGCAACCCGGACAGCCCCGAAAACCTGCCCGGGCACCGGCTGATCTGTCAGAACCCGCGCTCGGCCCAGGTGGGCGCCGGCGCGACGCTGGTGCAGGAACTGATGACCTACGAGATCCCCTCGCTGCTGACGGTCAACAACTATTACGGGGTACTGCAAAGCGTGCTGCAAAACCTCGGCATTGGCGTTCTGCCCGATTATCTCAGCCGCGATTTCCCGCAACTGATCCAGGTTCTGCCGAATGTGCAATCGGTGGAGGTGCCGGTCTTTCTGGCCTACCCGTCCGAACTTCGGCAGTCCAAGCGGATCGCAGCCTTCCGCGATTTCGTGCAGGAAGAGATCGTTCTTTATCGAAAAGAGCTTCAAAAACAGTCAGGTAGCTGACAAATTCAGCAATCTGCACGTGAGATATGCATGCAACACATACCGGACATGATGCAGTTGCAGCATATTTTTTCTTGATCGCCCCGTCCGGTGCCCCTAATTCCGGGAGGTGACGGTGAGGCGCGACGCGCAGCACCATCATACCTCCCTGTTGGACTATGGCCGAGCTTAGTGCTCGGCCTTTTTTTTCGCCGGATGCCCGATATAAGGGCATCATGACCGTTTTTCTAACAACGCCGCAGATTGCCGATCTTGACGCGCTGACCGCGCTATGCCTCGCCTCCAAGGCGCATTGGGGCTATGACGCGGCATTCATGGCGGCCTGCCGCGAGGAACTGACGGTCACCGCCGACGATCTGCGCAACAGCGCCTTTGCCACCGCGCGGCTCGACGGGGCGCTGGCAGGGGTGGCGCAGGTCGTTTGCGACGACGGCGCACCCGAGATATGGAAGCTTTTCGTGGCGCCTGCCTGCATGGGGCGCGGTGTGGGCCGGCGGCTGTTCGGCTGGTGCGCAGACGAGGCACGGCAAAGCGGGGCCGCATATCTGCGGATCGAGGCCGACCCGGCCGCAGTGCCCTTCTATGAACGCATGGGCGCGAGCGTGATCGGCAGCGCGCCCTCGGGCTCGATAGCCGGCCGGTCGCTGCCGCTGATGCGGTTCGCGCTCAGGGACCCGGCCGCGCAGCCGCCGACTGATGCGAAACCGGACGCGCCGCGGCCCCGGTGATCACGATATCTCGGGTGCGGCACGGTCTCGTCCCGCTTCCATGACGCCTTCCACTTCGCGCGCGCGGAGGCGCGAGACGACCGACTTTCACGCCTCGGCCTCTTCGCTGACGATGGCAAGCACCCGAGCCTCTGGCCCAAGCTCCATCTTCGCCAGCGCCGCGATGCCGGCCGCTCCGGAGGCAGTCGTGGCCATGCCCTGCGCCGCGAGCCGGGGCAGGATCTCTTCGGCCTCTTCTTCAGTCACGGTAACGAACAAGTCGGCATCCCGCGCCAGCCCCTTCAGCGCAATGAGCGAAGGCACCTTGCAATCCAGCCGCCCCATGCACGAAACCGGCCCCTCCGTGACCACCGGCCGCCCCGCACGGATGCTGGCCGCGAGAGCCGGAGCGGCCTCGGGTTCCACCACCACGACCTGCGGGCCCTGCCCCCAGACCTGCCGGAAATGCGCGGCACAAGCGCCCGCCAGCCCCCCGACCCCGGCCTGAAGAAAAATGTGACTTGGCGGCGCGGGCATCTGCCGGGCGGCTTCGGCCGCCATGGCCAGATAGCCCTCCATCAGCCGATGCGGCAGATCGAAGTAGCCCGGCCATGAACTGTCCGACAGGAGCGTCCAGCCATTGGCTTCGGCCGCTGTTTTCGCGGCCTCCATGCTGGCCTCGTACTCCGCTCCTTCGCGGACCACCTTGGCCCCCTTGGCGCGCAGCCTGTCGGCGAAACCCTCCGGCACGGTTTCCGCCAGATAGACAACGGCCTTCGCCCCGAAGATGCGGGCGCCGGCGGCCACCGACAGCCCGTGATTGCCGGCGCTGGCGGTCACATAGGTCTGCCCCGTGAGCGCGGCGGACAGATCGTCGCCTCCCTTCGCGGCAGCCTGATGGGCGATGACATAGGCCGCCCCAAGAGCCTTGAAGCTGCCAAGCCCCATCCGGGCGCGCTCGTCCTTCACCCAAAGCCCGCAGCCGAACCCGTCGAGCCCCACAATCGGCGTTTCCGCCGCTGCCGGACAGCGCGCCAGCAGCGCCTCGGGCGCGGCCGTATCGGCACTGGGCCAGGGTGCGCCGCCAAGAACATCCTCGGCCAACCCCTTGCCCCGCCACGGGTTTTTCAGCTCTTCCATGCCGCCTCCGCCTTTCTTGGTCGCATCATCCCGGACCGGGCCCAGAAAAAGGCAGTCAAAAAATTTTATCAAGTTAAATCTATGAATTTCCCTGATTTTTTCGCCAAGCTGCACGCCTGACGTCACGGAAGGCGCACGGCGCGCAGGAACTCTGACCCAGACCTCGCGTTCACCAGCCAGAACGATCAAGAGGGCAGATTGCCCGAACCATCGCGGTCTCAGGACTGCGGAACACGAAACAGAAAGGATCAATTCATGACCCTTCGGAAACTTGCACTTGCAACCGCTCTGACAAGCGCGACCGCGCTGGCGGCCCATGCGGATGACGCAATCATGGAAAAAGGCCATAAACTCATGGATCATGATGGTGTCGAGTACACCACGTCCGTGACCTCTGGCTCCAACGTCTATACCGTCGAAGGCCGCCGCGCCGTGGACGTGGAAGCCGCCGGTCCCTCGCAGGAAGGCGCGAATGAAGATCTCGCACCCAACGAGCCGGTGGACACCGCCCAGACCGAGGTCGAGAACGTGCTGAACACCGCGCGCAACGGTGCCGTCGTCTCCACCGTCGATGGCGTCCGTCTCGGGACCGCCGCCTATGTCAGCAGCCGTGGCCCGGGCGACGACCTGGTGGTCGTCGATGTCAGCGAGAACATGGACTACGATGTCGAGCTGGTGGGCTTCCCCGCCTCGACACTGAAGGTCAACGTCGAAGACCAAGGCCTTGAATACTATGGCAACGAGCCGGACCTGCGCGACGACGTCGTGTATCGGATCAATGGCTAACGCGGATTGACCGCCCACAAGACGCCCCGGGGCACGTGTTCCGGGGCGTTTTCTTCGCCGCACAATCCATTGTCGGCCGAGAAGATGGTCTCACTTGGGGTTCGAGTACGGCGGACGGCAGGAAACACCTTCCGCTTGGGTCAAGCAACCTTTGGAAAGGAAAGTGAAATGACCTTCAAGAAACTGGCACTCACTACCATTCTCGCCGGCGGCGTGGCGCTGCCGGCCCTTGCCCAGGGTCTGGGCGGCGCTGACGCGGGCGTCGGCGGCCAGGTCGGGACCGATGGCGGCAGCGTCGGCGCCGATGTGGGCGCCGATGTCGGCGTGGGAGATACCGGCGCCGATGTCGGCGTAAGCGCCGATGTCGGAACCGATGGCGCCTCCGCCTCTGCCGATGCCGACGCCAGCGCCTCGGCGGAGACCGGCGACAGCGACGCATCCGGTTCGGCCGATGCCGATGACGGTTCGGGCGACACCGACAGCGCCGATGCCGGCTCCGACAGTTCGGATACCGGGAGCGCAGCCGACAGCGACAGCGCTGATACCGGGGCCGATGCCGATGACGGCGCCGCCACGGCCAGCGCCACCGCCGGCACCGGTGCCAGCGGCCAGGGCAACACCGAAATGTCGCAGGAGTTGAAGCTTCTGCTTGATCGGCCGACGGGCGTGGTCTCGTCCGATGGCGTGCTGATCGGAACCATCTACAATACCCGGACCGATCCCGCAGACGGCAGCACCCAGGCCGTGGTCGAGGTGAACGGCCAGACGGGCCTGTCGCCCGACAGCCTCGCCATCGAAGTGGCGAACCTGACGGTGCAGGCCGACGGCACGCTGGGCTTCGACATGACCATCGACAGCCTGCGCGACCGTCTCGAGGCTGACTGACC
>JAUIBJ010000560.1 GCA_030428025.1 Alphaproteobacteria bacterium | reverse complement strand
AGCGTATCCATCATCGCGCCACCTCCGCCCGCAGGGCTTCGGCCGCCTTGCGCCTGTGCGCCAGCAACCCGTGTTTCGGCGCCCAGACAAAGGCGATCAGGAAAACGAGCGTCTGAAGCACCACAATGATCCCGCCGGTCGCGCCGTCGAGGAAGTAACTGACATAGGCCCCGGTGAAACTTGTGACCGTACCGATGACAACCGAGGTCAGGATCAGCCGCGGGAACCGGTCGCACAGCAGATAGGCGGTGGCGCCCGGTGTCACCACCATGGCGATGACGAGAAAGGCCCCCACCGTCTGCATCGCGGCAACCACACAGGCCGAGAGCAACACGAAGAACACCGCCTTCAGCAATCCGGGTCTGAGTCCGATGGACCGCGCGTGGCTTTCGTCGAAAAAGACCACCATCAGGTCTTTCCACTTCATCAGCAGGATCGCCAGCGAGACGAAACCGATAATGGCCAGCTGCAACGTGTCCTCTGGCGTGATGGCGAGGATGTTGCCCATGGTTATGGTCTGGACCGACACCGCCATCGGGTTCACCGAGGCCATGAAAAGCCCGAGCCCGAAGAAGGAGGTAAAGATGATGCCGATGATCACATCGACCTTCAGCCCCGAGCGGTCAGAGAGAAACAGCATCGCCGCCGCGGCGAGACCGCCGGAGATGAACGCGCCGAGCGCAAAGGGCAAGCCCAGGATATAGGCCCCCGCCACGCCCGGCACGACCGAATGCGAAAGCGCATCGCCGATCAGCGACCAGCCCTTGAGCATCAGATAGGATGACAGGAAGGCGCAGACCCCTCCGACAAGGGCCGAGACCCACATGGCGTTTGTCATGTACCCATAGCCGAAGGGTTCGAGGAGCACGGTCATTTCTGCTCCTCCGAAACGCGGGTTTCGTCGCCGTATTGAACAAAGGGCCGTTCGTCGTCGGTAAAGATCGAGATCTTGCGCGCGTCGTCATCCTCGTGCAGGTCGGCCCCCCCAAGGGTGAATTGCCGCAGCACCCCGCCAAAGGCACGTTCGAGATTCTCGCGGGTAAAGGTGGTCTCGGTCAGCCCGTATCCCAGCACGGTCCCCTTCACCAACACGGTCCGGTCGCAGAATTCGGGCACGCTGCCCAGGTTGTGAGTCGAGACCAGCATCACCCGCCCCTCGTCACGCAATTCGCGGAGCAACGCGATGATCTGTTCCTCGGTCGTTACATCGACCCCGGTAAAGGGTTCGTCCAGCAGGATGACCTGCCCGTCCTGCGCCAGCGCACGCGCGAGAAAGACGCGCTTTTTCTGCCCACCGGACAACTCACCGATCTGGCGATGGCGGAAATCCTGCATATTGACCCGGGTCAGCGCCGTTTCGACCGCGTCATGATCGACCCTGGACGGCCGGCGCAGGAACCCCATATGGCCGTAACGGCCCATCATCACCACATCCTCGACCAGCACCGGAAAGGACCAGTCGACCTCTTCCGCCTGTGGCACATAGGCAACGAGGTTCTGCTTCAGCGCCTCCTTGACGCTGCGGCCCAGCAGCCGGATCTCGCCCTTGGCGGCCGGCACGAACCCCATGATAGCCTTGAAAAGCGTCGATTTCCCCGATCCGTTCACCCCCACCAGCGCGGTGACGGTGCCGCGCGGAATCTCGAAACTCGCGTCACGCAACGCCGTGTGGCCGTTCCGATAGGTGACCGTAACATCGTGCGCGACGATCCCACCGAGGGACTCCGCCTGCCCGGCGATGTCGGGGGTCCAAATCTGGCCGTCATGTACCATTCTTCTATCTTTCTGCCGGAAGGGACGGTCGCCCGAAACGAGAAAACCTGCCACGCGGCGGAGCGCCTGGCAGGGTTTCTTATATGAAAGACCTCTCAGTTCATGCCAGCCTGCAACCCGTCGGCAACCGTCTGTGACGTGACCTTGAGCAGATCGAGATAGGACGGAACCGGGCCGTCGGGCTCGGAGAGGCTGTCGACATAAAGCACGCCGCCGTAATGCGCCCCGGTTTCGCGCGCCACCTGTTCGGCCGGCGCGGTGTTGACGGTGCTTTCGCAGAACACCACGGGGATGTCATTGTCCCTTACGCCATCGATCACCGCGCGCACCTGCTGCGGCGTGCCCATCTGGTCTGCATTCATCGGCCAGAGATAAAGCTCCGTCATGCCGAAATCGCGGGCCAGATAGCTGAACGCGCCCTCGCAGGTCACCAGCCACCGCTGCGCTTCGGGGATCGTGGCGATTTCCTGCCGCAGCGGCTCCAGCGTCGCGCGCAGATCGTCCTTGTAGGCCGAAGCGTTGGCGACATAGGTCGCGGCATTCTCCGGATCGTGTTCGGCGAACGCCTCCAGAATGTTGTCGATATAGACCAGCGCGTTGTCCAACCCCATCCAGGCATGCGGGTTCGACTTGCCCTCGTAGGCGCCGGCGGCAATCGGGATCGGATCGATGCCATCGGTCAGCGTGACCGACGGGATGTCTTTCAGGTTGGCGAGAAACTGCTCGAACCAAAGCTCGAGGTTCAGACCGTTCCAGAGGATCAGGTCCGCATCCTGCGCTCCGACCAGGTCGCGCGGGGTCGGTTCGTAACCGTGGATCTCGGCACCCGGCTTGGTGATCGAAACCACGTCGGCGGCATCCCCGGCGACATGCTGCGCCATATCGGCCAGAACGGTGAAGGTGGTTACAACCTTCATCCGATCCTCATCGGCCATCGAGGCGCCAGTCATCAGCGCTGTCGCGGCCACCGCTCCCAGCAGGCCCATCATTTTCGAAGTCATTGCGAGATCCTTTCATAGTTTTCCAAAGGCAGTGCCCGCGCGCCGGGAGACACACCCAGATGCGAGTCAGTCGCAAATAGAGATATCGCCTCCACGACTTATTGCAAGTGCAATTCGTTCGCAAATATTAGGGGGTGTATCCCCATCTCGGATCGCGATCCGCTCAGAACGATCTGTCGGTGATGTATGGGCCATGATCGCACGATCGGATACCGGTCTCATGCGGCCCTATCCCGCCGAAACGCCGCAATGCAGGCTCGGTGTCGTTCGCCAGATCATCAGGCCGACACGGTTCAGGCCATGAATCGGAAATAACCGCACCGAAACCGCACCCGACAGATATCGGGTCGATCAAGGGCGCAAGAAAGTTGTTTGAATATAAGGGCGGGGTATTGGCGCACCTGAGAGGATTCGAACCTCTGGCCTCTGCCTTCGGAGGGCAGCGCTCTATCCAGCTGAGCTACAGGTGCGTCGTTGGCGCGGTATAGCCGCGCCTCTGCGCCTTCGCAATCGCAAAGTG
>JAUIBJ010000559.1 GCA_030428025.1 Alphaproteobacteria bacterium | reverse complement strand
AGGACCGCGAGGGTCCTTGACTGCTCGGCCATTGGCATTCTCCGTCTCGCTCAGAGATCCATTTCGCCGGTCTGGCCGCCGATATGCTCCAGCGCCTCGGTTACTTCCCTGTGATGGGGATGTATAGCCAGAACCTGTTCGAAGGCCTGGAGGGCCAGCGCCGGCTTGTCGATCTTCATCAGCACCCCGCCCAGCGTTGCGATGGCGTCGTAATGGCGCGGGGAAAGCGTCAGCGTGCGCTCGATATCGGCCACCGCCGGGCCATAAAGTTCGGCTGCCAGATAAGCCAGAGAACGGCGGTGCCAGCCCTCGGCGAAATCCGGCGCATGGTCGATGAGCGCGGTGAAATGCGCGATCGCGGCCGCCGAGTCGCCCGCCTCCAGCGCGTCGGTCCCGCGCTTGAGAAGAAGATCCATCGACGGCGAGCCGGATTTCGACCATTCCAGCTCGATCTCGCGGGCCAGCCGATGGGACTCCTTGGCATCGGCGCCCTGCAGACGGTCATAAAGCTCATCCAGACGCGCGCTGTCGGCGCCCGCCATGCTGGCCGCGCAAATCAGCCCTATCGCCAGAAACGACGCAACGGTACGATTGAGAAAGTGAAGTCGAATGGCCATAACACCCCTGAATTTAGCGCCCCTGGCCGGAAATCATAGACCCGGCGTCGCAATAACGGAGGAATTCCCATGAGCAATGTCACCACCCAGGCCGTCGAGGCCCTGCGCGCCAAGCTTTCCGGCGGCTTCGACTCGACCGCCAAGTTCGTGATCGAGGGGGAAGGGTCGATCATGGTCGACGGGGACGGCGTGCGCGAAGGCGACGAGGCAGCCGACGTCACGCTGACCGCCGATGCCGACACGTTCCAGTCGATCCTCGAGGGCGATCTGGACCCGACCTCGGCCTTCATGTCCGGCAAGCTGGCGGTGGATGGCGACATGGGGGCGGCGATGCGTCTGGGCAGCGCCCTGTCGTGACCGAGCCCGCGCCCCTTCACGAGGACATCGCGGATGGCCCCGCGGGCGGGCGCGCCTTCTGGCTGACAACCGGCGACGGGCTGCGCATCCGCGTGGGGCTGTGGCAGCCCGAGGCGCCGCGCGGCACCGTCTTCCTGTTTCCGGGCCGCACCGAATATGTCGAGAAATACGGCCGCGCGGCGAGCGATTTTTACAGGCGCGGCTTTGCGACCTATGTCATCGACTGGCGCGGCCAGGGTCTGGCCGACCGGCTGATCGACGATGCGATGGCCGGCCATGTGATGAAGTTTCCCGACTACCAGCACGATGTGCGCGCCATGGTCGCGCTCGCCGAAACGCTCGACCTGCCCCGGCCCTGGCACCTTCTCGCCCATTCCATGGGCGGCTGCATCGGCCTCAGGGCGGTGATGGAGGGAATTCCGGTGGCCTCCAGCGTCTTTTCCGGCCCGATGTGGGGGATCCGGATGTCGCACGCGCTGCGCCCGGTGGCCTGGTCGCTGTCATGGAGCGGGCGGCGGCTGGGCATGGGGCACCGCTATGCGCCCGGTACCGTTTCCGACAGCTATGTGCTGACCGAGCCCTTCGAGACCAACAAGCTGACCAGCGATCGCGAGATGCACGACTACATGGTCGCGCAACTACGCGCCCATCCCGAGTTGAGCCTCGGCGGCCCCAGCCTGCGCTGGCTGCACGAGGCGCTGGTGGAAACCCTGGCACTGTCGCGCCAGCCCTCGCCACGTCTGCCCTGCCTGACGATGGTGGGCGAGGAGGAGGACATCGTCGATCCAGCCCGCATCCGGGCGCGGATGCGCGCATGGCCCGGCGGCTGGCTGGAGGTGGCGCCCGGCCGGCACGAGGTGCTGATGGAGGATGTGGCCACACGCGCCCGGCTCTTCGACCTGATCGCCGGGTTTTACACCGGCGCGGCACCCGCCCCGCCGGCGGCCTGACGTCTTACGGGCTGGCGGCGCGGCGCTGTCGGGCTATCCTTCGCGCATGGTTCTTGAGTTCCGACAAGCGGGCATCTACTGCCCCGAAGGCGATTTCTACATCGACCCGTGGCGGCCGGTCGAGCGCGCGCTCATCACCCATGGGCATGCCGACCATGCCCGCCCCGGCCATGGCCGCTATCTTGCCACCGGGGCCGCCGCGCCGGTGATGCGCCACCGGCTGGGCGAGATTGCACTCGACACCGTGGGGTTTGGCGAGACACGCCGGATCGGGGGGGCAAACGTCTCCTTCCATCCGGCGGGCCATGTACCGGGCTCCGCGCAGATTCGGGTGGAGGTGGCGGGCGAGGTCTGGGTCGTCTCCGGCGACTACAAGACAGAGCCCGACCGCCTCTCGGAGCCCTTCGAACCGATCCCCTGCCACAGTTTCGTGACCGAATGCACCTTCGGCCTGCCAGTCTTCACCTGGGCCCCCGAGGCGCAGGCGGCGGCCGAGATCAACGCCTGGTGGGCCGACAATGCCGCCGAGGGGCGGTTCAGCCTGCTGGGCGCCTATGCGCTTGGCAAGGCGCAGCGGCTTCTGACCCTTCTGGACCCGGCAATCGGCCCGATCCTGACCCACGGCGCGGTGGAGAACACCAACGCGGTGCTGCGCGGTCAGGGGATCGCCCTGCCCGCCACAACCCAAGTCACGCCCGATCTCGAACCTTCCGAGCATCCCGGTGCGCTGGTGCTGGCGCCGCCCTCGGCGCTTGCCACGACCTGGGCGCGGCGCTTCCGCCCGGCCTCGACCGGGTTCGCCAGTGGCTGGATGCGCCTGCGCGGCGTGCGGCGGCGGCGCGCGGTCGACCGGGGCTTTGTCGTCTCCGACCATGCCGACTGGGCCGGGCTCAACGCCGCGATCGACGCGACAGGCGCAGAAAATATATATGTCACGCACGGTTACACCGATATCTTTGCGCGGTGGTTGACCGAAAGGGGTTACCGCGCCGCAGTGGTGCCGACCGAATTCACCGGCGAAGACCTCGATGCGCCGGACGACACGGGGCCAGAGGCATGAAACGCTTCGCCCGGCTTTTCGCCACGATCGACCAGACCACCCGTACCGCCCGCAAGGTCGAGGCGCTGGCCGCCTATTTCCGCGAGGCGCCCGAGGACGACCGGCTCTGGACCATCGCGCTTTTCTCCGGCCGCCGCCCGCGCCGCACGATCACCACCACGCGTCTGCGGGAATGGGCGGCGGACCGGGCCGGCATCCCGCTCTGGCTGTTCGAGGAAAGCTATCCCATCGTCGGCGATCTGGCCGAGACCATCACATTGGTGCTGCCCGAGCCGGAGCTTGGACATGATGACAGCCTCGCCACCTGGATC
>JAUIBJ010000558.1 GCA_030428025.1 Alphaproteobacteria bacterium | reverse complement strand
AGGGCAGCGACGACCGGTTTCGGCGCGTCCTCGATAGCGGTGCAGAGCGCGGTGATCCAAGGCTCCGAGGGCGGGCCGTCGAACTCGCCCAGATCGACGCCGGCGGAAAAGCCCGCTCCCGCACCGGCCAGCACTACCGCGGAAACGGCGGTATCGCCGCTTGCAGCCCGAAGCTTTTCCAGAAGCTCTGCGCGCAGGGCGGGGGCCAGCGCATTGCTCGGGGGGCGGTCAAGCAGCAGAACGGCCACCCCGTTATCCGTTCGGCTTCGTACCTGCTCTGTCACGCTCGCCCCCGCGCTTGCCCGACGATGTATCGGATTAGACCGGACAATCCCGGCCCGCGCAAGCCTGAGGGGAACAGCGGCGGACGGTCAGACCGGCATGTTGTCGAACTGCCGTTCGATCTTGTCGTTCAGCAGATCCTCGCTCAGATTGCGGATCTCGGCCGGCACATGTTCACCGGCGACCTCCATCCGCTCGATGAGATCCGCCAGCGCGGGCTGGAACTCATGACGCGTCTCCGGCCGGGCCGCGACGATGCGGTCATGCAGGCGGTTCAGTTCGGTGCTCAGCGTAGTCATGATGTCTTCCCCCTTTTACATTCGGTACGGATAACGGTTCTGCACCCGACAAGGGCCATCCTACCCCGCCCCTGCGGCACAGCTGCGACAAAGCGGCGTGTCAGGCAACGTCGAGAGCCGCGCCTCGGCGATCTCCTCGCCGCAACGGACGCATTCGCCATAGGTGCCGTCGCGCATACGCTGCAAGGCGGCGCGGATGCGGGCGATCTCGGCCTCGCCCTTCTGGCCCAACTGCTCCAGTACCTCGTCGCCCTCGCGCTCGACCGCTGACTCCTCCCAATCCTTCGAGGTGGGCTCGTCCAGCTCCGCCTCAATCCGGTGAAGTCTGGTGTCAAGCTCGGCCAGCCGGTCGAGCAGGGCTTTGCGATATGGGGCGATGTCGCGCATGGCATTTCTCCGTCAGTCGAACCATTCTGTCACGAGAATCCTCGGTCGTAATTGACACACGTCAAGCCCCGGCTTGAAACACATGCAATAATATGCATATGTTATGCGAAAGGAGAACCCCCATGTCCCCCGACGTTACAGCCTTTTTCGACGACGCCACCAACACGATTTCCTATGTGGTGCGCGACCCCAGCGGCAGCGCCTGCGCGATCATCGACTCGGTTCTGGACTTCGACTATGCCTCGGGCCGGACCGATACCCGGTCCGCCGACGCGCTGATCGACTTTGTCACGCGCGAAGGGCTGGAGGTGCAATGGGTTCTGGAAACCCATGTCCATGCCGATCACCTGTCTGCCGCGCCCTATCTGCAGGAAAAGCTGGGCGGCAAGATCGGCATCGGCGACCGCATCCGCGTGGTGCAGGACACTTTCGGCAAGGTCTTCAACGAAGGCACCGAGTTCCAGCGCGACGGCTCGCAGTTCGACCGCCTCTTCGAGGAGGGCGACAGTTTCCATATCGGGCAGATGCGCGGCGACGTGCTGCACACGCCGGGGCACACGCCGGCCTGCCTGACCTATGTGATCGGCGATGCGGCCTTCGTGGGCGACACGCTGTTCATGCCCGATTTCGGCACCGCCCGCTGCGATTTTCCCGGCGGCTCGTCGGAAACGCTCTATGCCTCGATCCAGAAGATCCTGGCCCTGCCGGACGCAACCCGCATCTTCGTCGGTCACGACTACAAGGCGCCGGGGCGCGACGAATATGCCTGGGAAAGCACGGTGGGCGAGCAGAAGGCCCGTAACGTGCATGTGGGTGCGGGGCGCGACCGCGAAAGTTTCGTCAAGATGCGCGACGAACGCGACGCCACTCTTGCCATGCCGAAACTGATCATCCCCTCGCTACAGGTGAACATGCGCGCAGGCCAGATGCCGCCGGCGGACGCGCAGGGCGACGTGTTCCTGAAGGTGCCGGTCAACAAGCTCTGATCAGTCCTGGCCGGTGAGGGCGGGCAGGGTTGCCATCTCCGCCAGTGTCTCGGGTGCGCCGGTCCCGGTGTCATCGGCAGAGAGCGCGCGGGCCAGTTCCTCCGCCTCCATCTCCGGCCCGGCAAGGCCCCTGCCCGGCCGGTCCGGCGCCATCTCCGGCAGCGCGGGACGGTCCGGCCGGTCGTTGGAACCGGCCCCGGCCTTGGCGCGGCGCGCCTCCCGCGGCCGGTTTTCCTGCATTGTCCCGCCGCCCGTCGCGGCCGAATCGCCACGCCGGCCCTCTGCCTGCCCGCCGCCGCTCAGCCTGACGGCGCGAAACCCGTTCATCTGACCCAGCTGGACCACGGCCGCGACATGGCCCCGGCTGGCCACCAGTTCGGTCTGGCCGATGGCGCTGGCGCTGATCGGCAGGGTCATCCCCGGCTCAAGCGCACAAACCCGCGCGAGCGGTAGCTCGATCCGGTCGAGCACCGCATCCAGCGTGACCGGCGCCGACATCGCCATGTCCCTGATGCCGACCGCCCCTTCCCGCTTGCCTCCGGTTACCGAGGGAGGCTCGGCCCGGTGAAGGACGGCCTGCGGCAGAACCAGGCTCATCACCCCGGTCTTGGCGCCCGATGCGATGTCGAGCGTGAAGCGGAACAGCTCGAACTCCGGTGCCTCCAGCGCCAGCATCAGCGCCCGCGCATCCGCCACCCGGTCGCCAAAGCGGAAGCGGCCCGGCGCGAGGCGGGCATCGGCCTCTTCCATCCGGACGTCAAACTCTTCCAGCATCGCCTCGGCCAGCGGCGCGGCGATGGCCGCGTCGGTGCCGGTGAAGGGCCGCTCTGCCGCCGGACCGGGGCGCACGGCGCCCATGGTCTGCACTTCCAGCAGGGCCTGAACGAACTGCCCGTCGATCAGCGCCGCACCCCGTTCGCCCTTCGGCCCGTCGAGCAGCAGGATCAGGTTGTCGCTGCCCGCTTCCTGCCGGAGAGCGGCATGGGGCAGTCGGCGCTGCTCGACCGTGCCCACGGTGACGGCGAGCGCGAACAGCCTGTCGCTGCTTTTCTCCAGCGACAGTCGCAGGGCCTTGGCCGGCGACATCGCGCGCGCATCGAAATCCTCACGTGCGTTCCGGGCCTTCCTCTGAATGACCGAGCCGCTGTCCTGCCTTGTCATCATGTCCGCCGCAACTTCCGGCCCTCCTGGCCTTTTGCCGCAGTCTACACGTCACATGATTACCAAGTCCTTACCCGCCCCCGTCACTGCGCCGCCTGGGCTGCCGCCGGGTGTCCCAACGGAATGCTTACGCGGAAGGCCGCGCCCTCCTGCCCCGGCAGATAGGCGATATCCCCACCCAG
>JAUIBJ010000557.1 GCA_030428025.1 Alphaproteobacteria bacterium | reverse complement strand
AAGAGCGACGCAGACAGGGAGGCGCTGTCATGACCGATTTTCTGGAAGTCGACAACCTGACCATGAGGTTCGGCGGGCTGACCGCGGTCGACGGGCTGTCCTTCAAGGTCAAACATGGCGAGATTCACGGGCTGATCGGCCCCAACGGCGCCGGCAAGACCACCACCTTCAACATGATCTCGGGCTTCTACAAGCCTACCTCGGGCAGCGTGCGCCTGCGCGGCGAGACCATCTCGGGGCTGAAGATGTACGAGGTGGCCCGGCGCGGGGTGGTGCGCACCTTCCAGCATTCCACGCTTTTCAACGAACTCACGGTGCTGGAAAACGCCCTTGTCGGTACGCATATGCCGTTCCGGCCCAACATCTTCGCTGCCATCATCGGCTGGGATAGGGAAGATCGCCGCGGTGCCGAGGCCCGCGCACGCGAGGCGCTGGATTTCTTCGGCCTGGGCCATCTGACCGGGGAATATGCCGGGGATCTTTCGCACGGGCACATGCGTGCATTGGGAATGGCGGTGGCCTATGCCTCCCATCCCGACGTGATGCTGCTCGACGAGCCCTTCACCGGCATGAACCCCGAGGAGACGCGGCGGATGATGGACCTGATGGAAAAGCTCAGCCACGAGGGCATCACCATCCTGATCGTCGAACATGACATGCAGGCGATCATGGGGCTGTGCCACACCATCACCTGCATGAGTTTTGGCAAGCTTCTGGCCGAGGGCGGACCAGACCACATCCGCAACCACCCCGACGTGATCGAAGCCTATCTCGGAGGATCGCGCGATGTTGCTTGAAATGAAGGGCGTTTCGGCCGCCTATGGCAAGATACCGGCGATCCGGAACATTTCGGTTTCGGTGCCCGAGGGCAAGATCGTTACCATAATTGGCGCCAACGGCGCAGGCAAGACCACCACCTTGCGTGCCATGTCGGGCATGCTGCCCGTCACCGCAGGCGAAATCACTTTCGAAGGCAAGCGCATAGACGGGCTGCCGGCGTCGAAGGTCGTGGCGCACGGTATCGCCCATGTGCCCGAGGGGCGGCGAATCTTTCCAGACATGACGGTCGAGGAAAACCTGCGCACCGGCGCCTTCCTGCGCCGGGACTGGGACGAGATCGAGAAGGACCTCGACAAGGTGTACACCCGTTTCCCGCGTCTGCGCGAGCGACGGACGCAGCGGGCGCAGACGATGTCGGGCGGCGAACAGCAGATGCTGGCCATCGGCCGGGCTCTGATGTCCAACCCCCGGCTACTGTTGATGGACGAACCCTCAATGGGGCTGGCACCGGTGATCGTGGACGAGATCGCCCGCATCATCCGCGAGATCAACGACCGTGGCCTGTCCGTGGTTCTGGTCGAGCAGAACGCCGAATTGGCGCTGGAACTGGCCGACCACGCCTATGTTCTGGAAACCGGGAAATGCGCACTGGAGGGGCCCGCCAATGAGCTGCACGAAAACGAACATGTCCGCGCTGCATATCTGGGGATTTGAGCGCGGCGATCTGGAAATGCGCCGCGCGCGCGAGGCCGGCTGGCACCGCAGCGACCTGATCTGGGAACGGCTGATGGAGGCGGGCAACCGCGCCCATTGCGACGGCCGGCCGAGCGCGGCACAGCGGCTTTTCCGCCTTGCCGGGCTCATCGCGGCGGCGCGTTTTGCCAAGGGCGACCCCCGCCGGGCCACCGCGCTGGCCGCCCGAGCGATGACTGCTTCAAACCCGGCCCGGGCACACGACCTGAAACGCAAGGCGCTTAAGGAATGGCAGGGCGTCGAGGACTTCATCGGCGGGCTGGAGATCCGGCCACGGGCGCGCAGTTCGCTTTTTCATCTGCGGATGGAGGTGCGCCACCGCGACACCTACCACGACAACCTGCGGATCCGATTCCGCAACTTCGCCGGCGAAACGCGCGAGACGCTCGACACGATCGGCGGGGCCGGGCCGGGGCATCGCCATTTTTCGCGCTGGCGAGGGGAGAAACCGGGCATTTTCGACGATACCCGAAAGCTTCTGGCGGCCTGTCTGCTTCTGCCTGACGGCTGAACGTCAGGAATGGCGCCGCGGCACGCGGCGTGTCCAGCGGCGGGCGAAGACCTCCGCGCCCTGCCACGTCACCGCGATGCGGCCGTCGAGGATGTAGTCGTATGGCGAGCACGCGGCCTCGACCCACGCGGACACCTCCGCGGTTCCGTCGGGCCGCGTGAGTAACATCCGGTGGTCAAAGGTGCTGCGGACCGAACAGGTGTTTGGCGGCGCGAGGCGATGTTCGGCCAGAGTTTCAAAGGAAAAGCTGGTGTCGGTCTCGCGGTAGTGAAGGCTCGTCTCGGGCTGATGCCAGCCTGCCGTGACCGTCTCCCCATCGTCCGTTTGCCACCGCCGGATTGGCGGCGCGGCGGCAATCTCGTGCGTCTTGACCTCTGGCAGGTCGAGAGGCGTCGGGAAGGGGGTTTTCAGCGCCTCGGGCATGCCTTGAAGCAGCGGCAGCATGAGCCGGCCTTCGGTGATGTGAATGCGGCCCAGGCGCGGCGGCGTCCAGACCATCGGCCAATAGGACGATCCGATGGCAAGGCGGATGCGATGCCCGGCGCGAAACCGGTAGGCCGTGGTGTGAAACCGCATCCGCACCCGGCGCGGGCCGGGGCCGGGCGGCGCCTCGGGCGCGTCGAGCGCGTCGTCCAGCGCAAGGTTGAGAATCGACAACCCGACCCGAGCCGACGCCCCGTCCGGGGCGACGTCGTTGATCCGCAGACAGATCTGGCTGCGCGCCTCCTCCGCCGAAAGCGCTAGCTCCACCGCGACGGAGCCAAAAAGCAGATGATCTTCGGCCAGCGGCCCGGTGTCGAAACATAACGAGCGCGCGTCGTCCTGCCGCTGGTCGAGCGGCAGCCCGCCATAGCGCCCGAAATAGCCGGTATCGCCCCCGGCCAACCCGTGGCGCAGATCGTGGGGCACGTCCCACCCTGCGCCATCTTCCGGCGCCTCGGCCGCCAGCAGGTCGCCCGGCGCCAGCCAAAGGCACTTGTCTTCTGCCGCCTCCGAAGGCGGCCCGCTCTCCATCCATCCGCCCCGGCGTTCGTCGACCACGTCCACCGGCGGGTCGAACTCCCGCAGCCAGACCCGCAGACGCGGCCAGTCGGGCGCCTCTCCGCTGGGCCTCAGCCATCGGTCAAACCAGTCCAGCGCCACCTGCTGAAACCCGATCCCCGGCCCGGGATGCCCCTTGTCGGGATAGTGATGCCCCCAAGGCCCGACAATGCCCCAGACCGTGTCGGGCCGGGCATCCACCAGCGACATCACCGAATTGGAATAGCGG
>JAUIBJ010000556.1 GCA_030428025.1 Alphaproteobacteria bacterium | reverse complement strand
CGGCCTTTGCCGCCCGTGTCTGCCATCCCCGCAGCATGGAAGCCTTTGCCCGCACGCGCAAGTTTTACGCCACGTATCGGAGCGCCCAAGGCGCCCGAGCTTGACGCGCGTCAATGCGCGCGCCGCTTCCCGCCCCTAGGCTTCGCCCGCGAGTCGCATCAAAGGAGTCAGGACATGGTTGAAAAGTCTCACACTGCCGGCCTGTGGCCGACCTTCTACGAACCCTTCCGTCATCTGGGCACGCGCATGGCCGACTGGCTGTCGCCGGCCTCGGATGCCAAGGCCAGCGAAGAGGCCTATCGGATCACGATGGAACTGCCCGGTGTCGAGGAAAAGGACATCGACATTTCGATCCACGAGGGCGTGGTCACCGTGAAGGGCGAGAAATCGGCCGAGCGCGAAGAGAAGGGCGATACGTGGTTCTTCTCCGAACGGCAATACGGCGCCTTCAGCCGCACCTTCCGCCTGCCGGCCGATGCCGATGGCGACGCCATCTCGGCCGATCTGAAGGACGGCGTGCTGACGCTGAGCGTGCCCAAGCGGACGCCCAAGGCGCCCGAGGCCAAAAAGGTGAAGATCGGCAAGGGCTGAGGCTCAGCCGCGAAACTCGAGGATCTCGTCCAGCCCGGCCCGCTCGGTGCGGAAGCCATTGGCCGGGTGGTCGGGATCCTCGTAGCCGAAGGAAATGGCGCAGATCACTCGGCGGCTTTCGTCGAGGCCGAAATGCGACCGGATGAATTCCGGATAGCCCGCGACCGAGGCTTGCGCGATGGTGGCCACCCCCCGCGCGGTGGCGGCCAGCATGAAGGCCAGCACGAACTCTCCGCAGTCGTGCGCGCCATAAGCACCTAGCCTTGCCTCGGAGTGAACGATCGCCACATGCGGCGCGTCGAAGAGGTGAAAGTTGCGCATCGCCTGCTCGTTTCGCGCGGCACGATCGCCCCGCTCGATCCCCACCGCACCGTAAAGCTGATAGCCGCAGGTCCGCCGCCGCTCGCCATAGACACCCGGATAATCCTCGGGCCAGTCCAGATCCGGCGCGGGCTTTTCCGTCTCCGCCACCTTCAGCAGCGCGGCGCGGAACCGCTCGGTTTCCGCCCCTTGCGTCACCGCCACCCGCCAGGGCTGGGCGTTGCACCACGAGGCCGCCTTGCCCGCAGTGGCGACGATCTGCCCGATCACCTCCTCCGGCACCGGGTCGGGCCGGAACCCCCGGCAGCTATAGCGCGCCTCCAGCAGACGGTTCAGCGCCTCGAAATCGTCACTCATCACACCGCTCCGTCGTTCATGGCGATAAAATAGCCCACCGCGCCCGCGACGATCAGGCCCAGGATCACGGCGATGGCGATCTTCCAGGCCGACCAGGGCCGCTCGCCCTGCACCCGGCCGGTGCGGCCGTTGACCACGAAGCGATAGGTCTCGCCCCGGTATTTGTAGGCGGCCAGCCATACGGGAAGCAGGATATGCTTGAAGGTCACGTCGCTGAGGGACGTGTCGATATCGTGGATCCGCTGCCGGTCGCCGCCGATGTCGAACCGCACGTCGCGGGCGATGACCTTGTCCATTTTTGCGCGGGCCTCGACGAAGCCCTCGCCCAGTTCCACCTGATACCCCTCGGCCCGAAACCCGGCCAGAAACTCCGGCCGGTAGGGTTCCAGCGCCGACAGGTCCCACGGCTCCAAGGCGTCGGTGTAATGTTTTGGCAGCGTCCGAGAGGCCAGGACCAGCACATCGTCGAAGAAGCGTGCCACCCGGCCCGAGACGGCCCGCCAGCGAACCTTCTGCACCTGCACCTGTTGACGCTTGCCATCGCGCATCACCGTGCGGGTTTCGTAATAGACGGTGCCACGTTCGCCCCGATAGCTTGACTTGGTATCGGCGTCGAAGGTCCAGTAGGGCACATAGATGCCCTGCATTTTCCGCCCCTTGCGGGCATAGTCCTGCAGTCCGTTCGGCGCAAACCAGAGCCGGCCCAGCCAGTCCGTCATCGCCTTGCGGGCGGCGCGCTCGTCCAGCGAAAAGGGCAGCACGCCCTTGGGCTTGATATGCCGGTGGGTGCCGGTGCCGGTGACCACCGGCGTCGCGCAGAACGGGCATTCCCTGGCATGGGTGGCCTCGTCGAATTCAACCTGTGCGCCGCAATTGGGGCATTGCAGAACGCGGGTTTCCTCGACCTCCTCGGCGTCCAGATCGCCGGTAATCGCGGATTTGAAATCCAGTTCCCGGATCGTGGCCTGCCACGGGCCGGCTTGCGCGATCTCCTCCACATGGCCGCAATGGTCGCAGACCAGTTCGCCCTTTTCGGGATCGAATCGGTAATCGGCCCCGCATTGCTCGCAGGGAAAGCGGTGTTCCCCCGGCGCGCGCGGCGGGCTTGGCGGCGTGTCGATGCTGCCGTCGGTCATCCCTGCCAGCCCTCGATGATGGCATCGGCCTCAGGCTCGACCAGCCATTCGGGGTTCACGAACCGGTCGACCGCCATGATCGTGTCCACCGGGCGCACCTCGCGGAAATACTCCTTGCGCACGTCTATGGCGGCCTTCCAGTCGTCGATATTCGTCAGGATCACCCGGGTGCGCACCACGTCCTGCAGGCCGGATCCGGCCTGTGCCAGCGCCGCCTTGATGATCTCAATGCACTGCTTCGTCTGGGCCGCCACGTCGCCCAGGCCGACAGTGTTGCCCTCGGCATCGACCGGCGCGGTCCCCCCGACCGAAACGAATGGCCCCACGCGCACCGCACGGCTGAAGCCCACCACCATTTCCATCGGGTTACCGTTGGAAATCAGTTCCCGGTCAAAGGTCATCCGGTCACGTCCCCGGTGGGGGCGGCGGCAGGATGGTGAAAAGCTGGGCCAGCTCGGCCACGTCCTCGGCCCGCTTCCAGCCGTCCTGTCCTGCAGTCCAGACATGGGTGTCGCGGGTGAGCTTGCCCTCGCCGGCCATCCGCCCCATCTTGGCCTTGGAATAGGGTCCGTGGGTCTGGCCGTTCTCCGCGATGTGCCACACATGCTCGACCGGCGGCGGGGGCGGGGGTGGCGAGGCCGCCTGCGAGGACGGCTGAGCGGTGCCCCAGGGCCCCTGCTGGCCGGCGATCTGCTGGGCCATGGCCATGCCCATCCCCATGCCGAGCCCGGCGCCGATGCCGGCCCCGCCGGAGGGGTTCTTGGCCGCCGCCGTCATCGCCTCGGCGGCCGAATACTGGGTGAACTTGCCCAGATCGCCCGCCAGCCCCATCGAGGTGCGCTTGTCCAGCGCCTCCTCGACCGCCGGCGGTAGCGAGATGTTCTCGATATAGAATTCCGGGATTTCCAG
>JAUIBJ010000555.1 GCA_030428025.1 Alphaproteobacteria bacterium | reverse complement strand
CCGCGCGGTCGTCGCGGGTCAGCCGGTTTCGGTGCGCCCGCGACGGTCGGCGCGGAGCGCCGCATAAAGCACATGCGTCCGCCAGCGGCCATTGATCTGAAGATAGCTTTGCGCCACGCCCTCGTACTTGAAGCCACATGTCTCTAGAAGCCGGCGCGAGGCCTGGTTTTCCGGCAGGCAGGCGGCTTCGAGGCGGGAGAGATCGAGCCGCTGGAAGGCATAGTGCAGTACTCCCAGGATCGCTTCGCGCATATAGCCCTGCCGCGCATGCGGCTGGCCGATCCAGTAGCCGAGCGTTCCAGCCTGCGCCGGACCGCGACGGATATTGTCGAGCGTGATCGCGCCCAGCAGCACCTGGTCCTCGCGCCGGATCAGAAAGAGCGGCACGGCCGAGCCGTCCGACAGCGATCTCTGCGCCCAGTAGACGCGGTTCGAAAATCCCTTGCGCGAAAGATGGTCGCGCGCCCATTGCGGCTCCCACGGAGTGAGAAACTCCATGCTCTGCTCGCGCAGGGACGACCAGTCGCGAAAGTCGGTAAGCTGCGGCTGGCGCAGCGTCAGGCGTTCGGTTTCGATCCGCGTTTTCCGGCGCGGCAGGAACATCAGGCGGCGCGCCTTTCCTGAAGCGCCTCAAGCGTCGGCGCGCCCTCGACCGGCCCGTAAAGCGCCATCGCGGCGGGAGCCTTGGCGATCGTCGTTTCGGCGATTGTACGCAGATCGGCGAGTGTGACGGCATCGATGCGTTCGACCACCTCCTCGATCGGCGGCACCCGGCCCCAGATCTGCACCATCCGCGCCAGCCGCTCGGCCCGGTTCGACGGGCTTTCCAGCCCCATCAGCAGTCCCGCCTTCATCTGTGCGCGGGCGCGGTCCAGCTCCGCGGCGGAGAGATCCTCGGCCGCGCGCTTCATCTCGTCGATGGTGATCTGGGCAAGGTCCTGCATCTGTGCCCCGGCCGTACCGGCATAGATGGTCATCATGCCGGTATCGGAATAGGCGCCGGCTTGGGCATAGATGGTATAGCAGAGCCCGCGACGTTCGCGGATTTCCTGAAACAGCCGCGAGGACATCGACCCGCCGAGTGCCGAGGCATAGATCTGTGCGGCATGGATCTGCGCGTCGGTATAATCGGGGCTCTCGAAGGCGAGCGCAAAATGGGCCTGCTCCAAGGGCTTGACGCGGCGGCTTTCGCCCCCCTCGAAACGCGCACCGGGGGCGGGAGCGGGATCGTCCCCTTCCATGTCGCCGAAAAAACGCTCGGCATCGCGTACCAGCACGTCGTGATCCACGGCCCCCGCGGCGGCGAGGATCATCTGGCCGGGGCGATAGCGCTGCGCCACGAAATCGGTGAGGTCGTCACGGGTATAGGCGCGGATGCGCTCCTCCTCGCCCAGAATCGTGCGGCCCAGCGGATGATCCGGATAGGCCTGTTCCTGCAGCCAGTCGAAGATGATGTCATCGGGCGTATCGAGCGCCTGTCCGATCTCCTGCAGGATCACCCCGCGCTCGACCTCGATCTCGCGACTATCGAAGACCGGCTCGCGCAGGATATCGGCCACCACGTCAAGCGCCAGCGGCACATCCTCCTGCAAGACGCGGGCATAGAAGGCCGTCACCTCGCGCGAGGTGTAGGCGTTGATATAGCCGCCCACATCCTCGATCGCCTCGGCGATCTGCAACGCGCTGCGCCGCTTGGTGCCCTTGAACGCCATGTGTTCGAGGAAATGGGCGAGGCCGTTCTGCGTGCGGGTCTCGTGGCGGGCGCCGGCCAGCACCCAGGTGCCAATGGCGGCCGATTGCAGGCCGGGCATGTATTCGCTGACGACGCGGAAGCCGTTGGGAAGGGTCGTGAGGTTGACGGTCAATTGCCGGTGCGGTCCTTGATGAGGTTTTCGATTTCACGCAGGTCGTTCTCGACCCGCGTCACACGTTCTGACCGGTCATACAGGTCGGCCATGTGCTTGGGCAAGGGGGCACGCGTGCCGCTGGCCTCCTCCACCGCATCGGGGAACTTGGCCGGGTGCGCGGTGGCCAGCGTGATCATCGGCGTGCCCTGCGCGCGGTGTTCCTCGGCGACCTTCACGCCCACCGCGGAATGCGGGCAGAGAAGCTCGCCTGTCGTCTCCGACAGTCTCGCGATGGTGGCGCGGGTTTCGTCCTCGGAACAGGCGCCCGAATCGAATGTCTCGCGCAGCGCCTCCAGCGCCCCCTGGCTGACCGAAAATCCGCCAGCCTTGAGCTCTTCCATCAGCTGCGCCACCGCACTGCCATCCTGCCCGTAGGCATAGTAGAGCGCGCGCTCGAAATTCGAGCTGACCTGGATGTCCATCGACGGGCTGATCGAGGGTGTCACGCCGTCGGGCCGGTAGTCGCCCGTGCTCAGGCAGCGGTGCAGGATGTCGTTCTGGTTGGTGGCTATGGTCAGTCTTTCCACAGGCAGCCCCATCCGTTTGGCGATGTAGCCCGCGAAGATATCCCCGAAATTGCCCGTCGGAACAGTGAAACTCACGCTTCTGTGCGGGGCACCCACAGAGACGGCGGAGGTGAAGTAATAGACCACCTGTGCCAGCACCCGCGCCCAGTTGATCGAGTTGACCCCGGCAAGGCCGACGGCATCGCGGAAGTCGAAATCGTTGAACATGTCCTTCACGCGGGCCTGGCAATCGTCGAAATGCCCGGTCAGTGCCAGCGCATGTACATTGGATTCCGAGGGCGTGGTCATCTGCCGGCGCTGCACTTCCGAGACCCGGCCATGCGGATAGAGGATGAAGACATCCACCGCGTCGAGCCCGCGGAAGGCTTCGATCGCCGCCGAGCCGGTATCGCCGCTGGTGGCGCCGACGATGCAGACGCGCTTGCCCGACCGGGTGAGCGAGGCCTCGAACAGCTGGCCGATCAGCTGCATCGCGAAATCCTTGAAGGCCAGGGTGGGCCCGTGGAACAGCTCCAGCAGGAAATGACCCGGCGCAAGCTGCTTGAGAGGCGCGCGGGCGGGATGGGCAAAGCCGGAATAGGCGCGTGCGATGATGCCGCGGAATTCGTCCTCGGTGAAGGCGCCGCCGAGGAAGGGCCACATGATGCGGAAGGCGGCCTCTTCGTAACCAACGCCTTCCAGCGCGGCGATGTCTCCCTTGCTCATCTGCGGGATCGTCTCGGGCAGGTAGAGCCCGCCATCGCGCGCCAGCCCCGTCAGCATGGCGTCCTCGAAGCCCAGAACCGGGGCGTTGCCGCGTGTCGAGATGTATTTCATGGTCTCGCGCCTTTCTCGGGTTTGCGCATGCGCCAGATAAGATACCCGGTCATCGCCGCCCAGAT
>JAUIBJ010000554.1 GCA_030428025.1 Alphaproteobacteria bacterium | reverse complement strand
GCGCGCAGGTCGGCCACGGGCTCGCCGCCCTCCTCGCGCTGGTTTTCGTAGGTGAGGTTCGCCCCCATCTCGCGAAGCGTGGTGAAAAGGCCCGCGCGGGTGGGGTTCAGCCCGATATTCGGCACCAGAATATCGGATCCTTCAGTGATCAGCGCGGCACAGACCGGGAAGGCGGCCGAGCTTGGGTCACGCGGCACGGAAATGCTTTGCGGCACCAGTTCCGGCTGGCCGGTGAGCGTGATGATCCGGCCCTCGTTCGTGACCTCCGTCGAAATCGTCGCGCCGAATCCCGCCAGCATCCGTTCGGTATGGTCGCGCGTCGCCTCGCGCTCGATCACCACCGTCTCGCCCGGCGCGCCCAGGCCCGCCAGCAGCACCGCCGATTTAACCTGCGCCGAGGGCACGGGCACCTCGTAGCGCACCGGCAGAGGATCGCGCGCACCTACGATGGTCATCGGCAAACGCCCGCCCGAGCGCCCCACCGCCTGCGCCCCGAAGAGCGCAAGCGGGTCGGTCACCCGCGCCATGGGCCGCGCGTTGAGGCTCGCGTCGCCGGTGAAGGTTGCGGTGATGGGCGAGGTGGCCATCGCCCCCATGATCAGCCGAACGCCAGTGCCGGAATTGCCGCAGTCGATCACCTGGGCCGGCTCGGCAAAGCCGCCCACGCCCACCCCGTTAACATGCCATGTGCCATCCTCGTCGCGCGTGACCTCGGCCCCGAAGGCCCGCATCGCCTTGGCCGTGTCGAGCACGTCCTCGCCCTCCAGCAGCCCGGTGACCACCGTCTCGCCCACCGACAGCGCGCCCAGGATCAGCGAGCGGTGCGAGATCGACTTGTCGCCGGGCACATGCGCGTCGCCGGAAAGCCCGGTCGAGACGTGGGAAGACATGCGAATGGGGGTGCCGTGGCCGGACATGGGCGCGCCTTTCCTGCAAGCTGTCGGCAGCCTGATAGCGCACACATCGGGCGGCGTAAATCGCGTTCGCGCCCTATGCGCGCCGAAGCGGCAGCGTGGCGCACCGGAACGACCCGCCGGTGGAGGGCACGGCATCGAAGGTAACGGTATCGACCCGGTATCCCGCCTGCCGCAGGAGGGCGTTTACCCGGGTGCAGGCGGGGTGGTCACGGGCGATCACATGGTCGGGTGCCACCGACAGGATGTTGGTGGCCAGCGCCGCCGCCTCATCCCGGGTGACCTCGATCCAGTCGAAGCGGCCGCGCATGGGCGAGGGGATCTCGGCCAGGCCGTCAGGGTAAATGAGCGCGTGTCCCCGCCCGAGCGGCTGAAACGCGCAATCGAGGTGGAGGACGTCCTCGCCGTCGGACAGCGGTCGCGTGGGCACCGGGTGGATGGCATGGGTGTCCCGGAACCTTGCCTGCAGGAACGCCGCGCCCTCGGGGTCGCTGCGTTGACCGGCGCCGACGAAGATGTCCCCTCCGGCGACGATCACGTCGCCCCCTTCGAGGCAGACCCCCTCGGGCACCGCCACGCGCGGCCCCTCGCAGGCAGCCAGCAACACGGCGATCCCCTCGAGTTCCTCCGCCCGGCTGGCATTACGCATTCCCGCCGCAACAAAGGTGTCGCCGATGACGAAGCCGATATCGCGCGGGCAGGTCTGGTCCTGCACGCTGTCGGGGGCAAGATCGGGGACGTGCACGGTGACGCCGGCGGCCTCCAGCACCGCACGGAGGCCGGCGAATTCCTCGATGACCTTCGCCTCGGTCGGGTGGCCCTGCTCCGCGAGTGTCCGGCGGTGGGTTTCGTTGACCACCTCCACCCGACCCGCATCGCGGTGATAGCCCGCGCCGCGCCCCATCACCACATGCTGCAGTGGCGCGAATTCATCGGCCACGGCAAAGCGGATGCCCACGGCTCAGCCCGCCGCGGTGATCAGCAATTCCACCTTCAGTTCAGGATGGGCGAGCCGTGCCTCGCCACAGGCGCGGGCGGGTGCATGGCCCTCGGGCACCCAGGCATCCCAGACGGCGTTCATCTCGTCGAAATCGGCCATGTCGGCCAGCCAGATGGTGCATTGCAGGATGCGCGTCTTGTCGGTCCCTGCCTCGGCCAGAAGGGTTTCCACCTTCTCCAGGCAGGTGCGGGTCTGGTCGGCCACGCTGTCGCCCTTGTTGCCCACCTGCCCGGCGAGCCAGACGGTCCCGTTGTAGCTGACGATCTGGCTCATGCGCTGGCCGGTGTGATGGCGGGTGATGTCGGACATGTGAAAGGCTCCCTCGCTGACGTTCGCGTCCGTCTTAGCGGCCGGATGCGAGGAAATCCACCGCCCGCATTCGCGCATCGCCCCCCGGACCCCGCCGCCGGGATTGCATCCGCCGCCCGGATCGGCATAACCCCGTGCCATGGCCAAGCTCTACTTCCACTACTCCACCATGAACGCCGGTAAATCGACCCTGCTTCTGCAGTCGGCCTACAACTATCAGGAACGCGGGATGCAGACCTTCCAGATGACCGCGCAGGTCGATGACCGGGCGGGTCCGGCCACGATCGCCTCGCGCATCGGGATCGGACAGGAGGCGGCCACCTTCGCGCCGGGCGAGAACCTGTTTGCCACGATCGAAGGGCGGCTGCAGGAGGGCCCGCTTGCCTGCGTCTTCATCGACGAGGCGCAGTTCCTGTCAACCGATCAGGTCTGGCAGCTTGCCCGAGTTGTGGACGACCTCGACGTGCCGGTCATGTGTTACGGGCTGCGGGTGGATTTCCGGGGCGAATTCTTTCCCGGGTCCGCCGCACTTCTGGCGCTGGCCGACGAGATGCGCGAGGTGCGCACCATCTGCCATTGCGGCAAGAAGGCCACCATGGTCGCCCGTCAGGATGCCGAAGGCCGCGTGATGACGACGGGCGCACAGGTACAGATCGGCGGCAACGAGACCTATCTCAGCCTCTGCCGCCGGCACTGGCGCGAGGCGGTGGGCGACCGGGGCTGAGGGAACCCGCCGGGCCGTCGGGCGTTCTTCTTTCATGAAAGCGTTCGGCCAGAAACCTGAACCTCGGATTTTGGCGGAACGCAGTGCAAGATATGAGCGTTGCGCGCGTCCTGACTTTTTCTGATGGCTCGGGGCAAACGCAGGACGCTCTGGGAAAGGAGCGATAACATGGACCGTCTCGCAATCTATCTCGCAGTGCTGAGCGGCGCGTCCGTTGCGGGCGCCCTTCTCGTCGCCGCTTTCACCCTCGACTACTACAATGTCTGGGCCTTCGTCATCTGCGGCGTGGCCGGGCTGATCGTGGCCTATCCGATGGGCTCCTGGATGTCGCGCAGGATCAAGCGCCGCGACCCGAACTGGAACCATCGCA
>JAUIBJ010000553.1 GCA_030428025.1 Alphaproteobacteria bacterium | reverse complement strand
AGTTCGTCGCGTATTCGGAATCGTGTTTGGGTCCTTCCTCCGCCTCCGCCGCGGCCAGGGCCTTTTCCGTTTCCGACACGTCCTCATGGGGGGGCAGATTGCGGTTGGCGCGCGCCACCATGCCCGGGATCAACACGAAGTCGATCAGCAGAAGCGCAAGGATCAGATAGAAGGCATAGCCCGCCGCATTGTCCCAGAAGGCGCGGGCGCGTGCGGCTTCGTCGCGTTGCGGAGTGACCGTCTCGATGGCGGAGCGCGCCTCCTCAAGCCGCGTCTCGCCCTTCTCTATGGTCTCCCGCGCGCGCTCGAGCCGGCGTTCGGCGCTGCGCTGCGCAAAGCTTCCCTCTTCGGCCTCCTCGAAGGCGGCCTGCTGCTCCGGCAGTTCCGCCCGAGCCTCCTCCACCCGGCCTTCTTCGCGCTCTAGCGTGCGCTCGGCGACGCGAAGCTGGTTGGCGAAATCCGACACCACGGTGCGGGCGTCCTGCGCCTGGCTGTTGGCGTAGAGCACGAACAGGAAGATCGGGATATAGATCAGACCCAAGAAGCTTTTGAGGTAAAAGCGATGCAGGCCGATGATCCCGCCGGTGACCCCGATCATGTAGGCCAGTGGAACTGAATAGCGTTTCTCCGTCGGCTGCGGACGGCGCGACAGCACCATCGCGACGATGGGAAAAATGATCAGTCCGACCCAGTACAGCCAGTGCGGCAAGGTGAAGCTGAGCCCCGGCATCGCAGTCCTCTTTCGGTTGGAAGTCAAGGAAACCGCCCGGCGCACCTGCGCCGGGCGGTCAGCACGTTCTAGCGACGGTCGGTCAAAGCTTCAACTCGAGGCCTTCGGTCAGCGACGGATCGACATAGCCCAGCGAGCCCGACATCATGTAATCGAGCTGGATCTTGAAGACCCGCGCCGCGTTCGGGTCGCGGTTGGCGTAATCGAACCAGATCGGCACCGCCACCTCGGTCATCAGTTCCACGTCGTCCTGGGTGAGACGCGTGACCTCGGTGCCGTCTGCCTCGAATTTCTTCCATGCCTCCTGGTCGGCGGCCTGGATCGCGGCGTGGTGCATGTCGGAATAGACATGGGTTTCCATCTCGACGAACTGCTTCATCTGCGGCGACAGCGCGTCCCAGGCCGCCTGGCCGACGGTGATGTCCATGATGTCGACCGGCTGATAGAGCGACATGAAGCCCGGCGGGCCCATCACGATGTAGTCGGTCACCTGGCTGAATCCGAGCGCGTAGTTCACCGCCGGGCCCACATAGTCGGCCACGTCGATGGTGCCCTTTTCCAGCGCCGGGAAGATTTCCGAGCCCGGCAGAACCGTGGTTTCCGCGCCGATGGCGGTGAAGACCTCGGCGACCATCCCGCCCGGCAGGCGCATCTTGCGGCCGGCGAAATCGTCGATCGAGCGGATCGGAACCTTCGAATGGATGATGTTCGGGCCGTGATGCACCGGACCCACGAAATGCAAACCCTGTTCGGCATAGACTTCGCGGGCGATGTCGATGCCGCCCAGGCCGTAATAGAACACGTCGAATTCATGCGGGTTGCGCAGACCCAGCGGGATCGAGGTGAGGAAGGTGGCGGCCGGAATGATGCCCTGCGCGTAGATGGTGAAGGGGTTCACCGCCTCGAGCACGCCGTTCTTCACCGCGTCGTAAAGCTGGAAATCGCCCACCACGTCATTGGCGCCGAAGGGCTGGAAGGCAAGCTCGCCGCCGGTCTTCTCCTCGATGGTGCCGCACCAGTCCTTGAAAATCTGAAGGCCCGCACCGCCGGGCCAGCTTGTCTGAATTTTCCAGGTCGTCGTCTGACCCTGTGCCGAAGCGATATGCGGGGCCGCAAGTGTCGCGGCGCCTGCGCCGGCAAGAGCCCTCAACGCGCCGCGGCGAGTCGTGATCTTTTTCGTCATGTCTTTCCTCCCATTTTTGACCCTTTCCTGACGGTGAACCGCCCAGGCTCGACCGCAAGAGTCCGGTGCAACCTAACGCGAGACGGGGAAATTGGTAATATTTTTTTGCCGAAATCTGCCCGAGGGGGCCGAATCTGCGCGCTTCCGGGCATCAGCAGGGCGATTGGTGCCGATTTTGCGATGCCGGCCAGGGCGGCGGTGTCAGGCAAACCCGCCAGAACCGGCCGTGCCCGGAACGCAGGGGCAGGGGGCCTGCCGCGGGAAGAATCGCCGACGGGGGCGGGCAGGGGCCGAACCGGGGCGGGGCGGCATCACCCTGGCTGGGCGCCGAGCGCGTCGGCCAGCCGGTCCCAGTCGGGCCGCGGCATCGCCTCGCCGCTGGCAAGTGCCCAGTAGCTCTGGTGATGCGCCAGCCAGTCTTCGCCCAGCACGATCAGTCGCCCCGCCGCGATCTCGGCCGTGCAGAGCGGCAGCGAGGCGAGCAGCACCCCATGCCCGGCCAGGGCGGCCCCGAGGGCGGGCAGGAACGTGTCGAACTGCAGCACGGGCACCGGTGTCGATGCTATGCCGAAGCGGCTGGCCCAGTCATGCCAGCCGGGGCGCGGACCGCTGCAGGCGAGGCGGGGCCATTCTGTCCAGTCGCCGCCCCGGTCGGCAAGGCAGGGTGCCGCGACGGGCGCGATCTCTTCGGGGAAAAGCTGCAGCTTGCGGTCATGCGGCCAGTCTCCGTTGCCATATCGGATGCGCAGGACGTCGTCGACCGGAGCCTCATGCGCGCCGAGCACCATGGTCCGGATCGCGATCCGCCCGCCCGTGGCCTGCATGAGCCGCCCGAGTCGCGGCTGCAGCCACAGCGCGATGACCGACTGGCTGGCCGAGATGGTCAGGTGCGACCTCCCGGCCCCGAAAAGAGTGCGAGAGCTGTCGCGCAGCATGCCCAGCCCCGCCTGCACATGGGGCAGCCAGGCCTCGCCCTCGATCGTCAGGGCGATCGACCGCGCCTCGCGCCGGAACAGGGCCACCCCGAGCCGTTTCTCGAGCTGGCCGATACGCTGGCTGATGGCCGCCTGCGTCACGCCGGTTTCTTCGCCGGCGGCGGTAAAGCTGCCCAGACGCGCCGCCGCCTCGAAGGCGCGGACCCATTCCAGCGGCGGCATGGCGAAATTCCGGCTTGTCATAAGAAAATCCACATCTCAGTCGTCGAACTCCTGATTTGAATTTATGTCAGCCTTGGCCGATCCTGTCACGAAGAACGCTTTCAGAGGTTTGGACAGACTCATGACCACCGTTACCCTCGATCCCGCAGGAACCGTCCTGACGCTGGACATGGCTGGCCGCGCGACGCGGTTTCACGCGATCTGGCTGCGCGACAACGCCCCCGACCCGGAGACACGGGCGTCCGGAAA
>JAUIBJ010000552.1 GCA_030428025.1 Alphaproteobacteria bacterium | reverse complement strand
CTCCTCGTCCATCCGGTCCCATGTCCGGAACATCTGCGCCATGCGCGGGTTGCCGTCGAGCCGCGCCCGGTGACGGTTCAGGAAGTGCCAGTAGAGCAGGTTGAAAGGGCAGGCGCCGTCGCCCGCCTTGGTCTTCGCCGAATAGGCGCAGGTCTTGCAGTAATCCGACATCCTGTCGATGTAATTGGCCGAGCTTACATAGGGCTTCGTACCGACGAGGCCTCCATCGGCGAACTGGCTCATCCCGACCGTATTGGGCGCCTCGACCCATTCGAAGGCGTCGATGTAGACCGACAGATACCATTCATGCACCTCGGCCGGATCGATCCCGGCAAGCAGCGCGAAGTTACCGGTCACCATCAGCCGCTGGATATGGTGGGCATAGGCCTCGTCGCGGGTCTGGGCCACGGCACCGGAAAGGCAGGCCATCTTCGTCTCGGCACCCCAATAAAGCGGCGGCAGCGCACGGGTGTGTCCGAGTTCGTTACGGTCGGCATAGCCGGGCCCCTCGCGGAAATAGATGCCGCGCATGAATTCGCGCCAGCCGATGATCTGCCGGATGTACCCTTCGGCGGACTGGATCGGGACATTCCCAGCTTTCCATTCCTCTTCCACACGAGCACAGATTTCCACAGGATTGAGCAGGCCGATATTCATATAGGCGGAAAGCAGGGAATGATTCACAAATGGATCGTTCGTCAGCATCGCGTCCTGATAGGGGCCGAATTCGGCCAGCAGTTCCTTTGCGAAATGGTCGAGCGCGCGCAGCGCCTGGCCCCGCGTGACGGCAAATTGAAAGGGACGCAGGGTGCCGAAATTCTCCCCGAACCGTGTCTCGACAAGATCGAGCACCTCTTCGGTGATACCATCTGGCGTGAACTGCATCGGCTTGGCGCGCAGCATGTCGTCCGAGGCGGGCTTGCGGTTGTCGTGGTCGAAGTTCCACTTGCCCCCCGCCGGCGCATCGCCTTCCATCAGAAGCCCCGTCTTGCGGCGCATCTCCCGATAGAAATACTCCATGCGGAGTTCCTTGCGGCCCTCGGCCCAGCTGTCGAACTCCTCGGGCGTGGCGATAAAGCGGTCGTCGGGCAGGATCGTGACCGAGAGCGGCGCGGCCTCCAGCGCCTCGCGCAGGCGCCATTCGCCCGCCGCGGTGGCCAGAACGGTAGAGGTTCCGTGCGCCTGCCCCCGCCGCATCAACTCACCGACGATGGATTTCGTGGCCTCCTCGTCGTCGAGCCGCGTATAGGCCACGCACCAGCCCGCCTCTTCGAGATGCTGCGCGAAATGGCGCATGGCGGAGAGTACCAGCGCGATCTTCTTGGGATGGTGCGGAACGTAGTCCGTCTCGTCCGCCACCTCGGCCATCACAACCACGTCGCGGCCCTTGTCCGCCGCCTTCAGCGCGGCGATGCCGTCAGACAACTGGTCACCAAGCACCAGAACCAGTTTCACCATGGCACGGAGCTTCCCTGCCAATCGAAGAAGCCGCCGGTCTCGCCAGGGCTCAGACCGGCGATCACCTCCAGCAGATTTTTCGCGGCCGTTTCGGGCTCCACGGTGGGGTGACCTCGGGCGTATCTCTCGGTCAATGCCGTGTCCACCGTGCCCGGATGCAGGGCTACGCAGATCGACTGCGGATGGGTCCGCTTCAACTCGATCGCTGCGGTGTGAAGCACCTGATTGAGCGCGGCCTTGGAGGCACGGTAGCTGTACCAGCCGCCGAAGCCATTGTCCCCGATAGAGCCCACCCGGGCGGACAGCGCCGCAAAGACACAACGCCTGTCGCGCGGCAGAAGCCGCGGCGCGTGCCGGAGGATGAGCGCGGGGCCCATGCAGTTCAGCCGGAACTGATCCGTCATCGCCTGCGCCGTGATCTGCCGCAACGCCTTTTCCGGCCCCTGCCCGTTCAACTCAAGAGCGCCCGTGGCCACGAAAATCAGGTCGAAGGGCCCGTCAAGCGAACCCAGACCGGCCTCGACCGAAGCCGAATCCGTCACGTCCAGCCCGTTACGGCGGCGCGACAGCGCGGTCACCTCTGTCCCCGCCTGTTCCAGCCGTTTGCAGATCGCCCCGCCGATGCCGCCTGAGGCCCCGATGATCAATGCCGTTTGCATGCCGCAGCAGCTAGCTGGAACTGCCCACGGTTCAAGTCGATTAGCGGACAGGTTCGTACGTGCTACCCTATGCCCGTCCAACGGGAGGGAACACATGAGAATCACCGGTGAATGCCATTGCGGCGAAATCGCCTTCGAGGCCGAACTTGACCCTGAAAAGGTCGGCATCTGTCATTGCACCGATTGCCAGGTTACGTCTGCCTCGGCCTTCCGAACCATCGCGATGGTGGACGCGGCGGGCTTCCGGCTGATGCGGGGGACACCGAAAACCTATGTGAAGACCGCCGACAGCGGCAACCAGCGCGCGCTGACCTTCTGCGGGACGTGCGGCACTGCACTCTATTCCGCCACGACCGATCCGGAACCCGCGGTTTTAAACCTGCGCGCAGGTATCATCGACCAGCGGCACGATCTGCCGCCGCGCTACGAGATCTGGTGCCGCTCCGCCCTACCTTGGCTGAAGCCGGTCGCCGACACGATACGGTACGAGTTCCAATTCACCTAAGCGACAGGATTTCGGGGTTTTCATCCGTTTCCGCCGAATCTATAATGTTATTCATGACCATGCAGGACCATATCGCCCCGAAAGCAGCCCGCCCGCGCGCGGCTTGCCTTTCCGTCCTGCTGCTCCTAAGCCGCCTCTGAGCGTGCCCTGAACCGGCGCGACCGCTCAGAGGATGTGTTTTTTCGCGCCATCAGGCTTAGGACAACGAGACGAGACCAGACATGACTAACGCTGACAAAGACCGCGTTTCGCCAAAAGCGGGCAAGGACCGGGTGGTGATTTTCGACACCACCCTGCGCGACGGCGAACAATCCCCCGGCGCCACCATGACCCATGACGAAAAGCTTGAAATCGCGGGGCTGCTGGACGAGATGGGCGTCGATATCATCGAGGCGGGCTTTCCCATCGCCTCGGAAGGCGACTTCCGCGCGGTGAGCGAGATCGCGAAGAATGCACGGAACGCCGTCATTTGTGGTTTGGCGCGGGCCAACCTGAAGGATATCGACCGCTGCTGGGAGGCCGTGCAGCATGCCCGCCGCCCCCGCATCCACACGTTCATCGGCACTTCGCCGCTGCACCGGGCCATTCCCAACCTGACGCAGGACGAGATGGCCGACCGCATCCACGAGACGGTGACGCATGCGCGCAACCTCTGCGACAACGTGCAATGGTCGCCGATGGATGCCACGCGCACGGAATGGGAT
>JAUIBJ010000551.1 GCA_030428025.1 Alphaproteobacteria bacterium | reverse complement strand
TGGAGATATCGGTGCGCACGGTCGAAACCCACCGCAAGAACATCAAGCGCAAACTGGGCATCAGCTCCACCGCCGGGCTGACGCGCTATGCGCTGGAACATGGCGTGCTGCAGGGGACGGGGGTGTCGCTTTGACATCGCGTCTGCCCAAGGCGTAGGCCGGGCGTCAGCCCGGCCCGCCGCGGGACGGAAAGGGCTTTGGGGAGTGCCGGGCTGAAGCCCGGCTTACGCGTGCGTTTCCGCCACATGCGCGGCCGCCAGATCGGCCATGCTGTCGAAGCGGAAGTCGTAGTGCGGCATCTCGCCCGGGTCCATCGTGGCGCCGAAGCCGTCCTTGTCGTGCCGGCGGTAGATCCAGCAATTGGCGAGTCCGTGCCGGTTCGCCGGCGCGTGGTCGTGGAACATGCTTTCTGCCACGTGCAGGATCTCGTGCTTTTCGATCCCCTGCCGCGCCAGCATCTCGATCATATAGTCGAAATTCCGGTCCGCGGGCTTGTAGCTGCCCACATCCTCGGCGGTATAGACCCCGTCGAAGGCCACCCCCAGCCGGGCGTTCGAGCCCGAGAAACTCAGATTGTCGGTATTGGTCAGCACCGCCAGCCGGTAATGCTTTTTGAGATAGGCGAGCGCGGCGCGGCTATCGTCGAAGGCGGGCCACTGGCGGACGGAGGCGCCATAGGCCGCGCACTCCTCCCAGCTCACCTGAACGCCCCACTCCTCGGCCAGGCGGCGATAGACCGTGGCCAGCAGATCGCTGTAGCGCCTGGCCGGGGTCCAGCGCTGCGCGGTGGATTCGTGGAATGCGTGGGCCTCCAGGATCGCATCGCGGCTCAGATCACGGCCCAGCTTGTCGGTCAGCGGCTTCAGCGCCGCCACCATGCCGCTTTCCCAGTCGATCAGGGTGCCGTAGACATCGAAGGTCAATACCTTGAAATCGCTCAGTTTCATCGCGTCCTCCTCTCGTCCCGCGCAGATCAAGGGCCGGCGAACCGGCCCTTTTTCCCGCGCTGATAGCGCGGCTGAATGCGAAATGGTATCGCCTTTTCGCGGGCTCAGCCCACCGCCGCGCCATCCTCGCGCCAGACCACCACGATCGAGGAGCGCGGCAGCTTGCCCTCACCATCTGGGAAGGGCGCGTCGGGATGCTGGATGCCCACGAACATCGCCGTCCGGTCAGTCGACCAGCAAAGCCCGGTGACCTCCGATCCCTTCGGGCCGGTCAGGAACCGCGCGATCTCGCCCGTCACCGGGTCGCCGGCCAGCATCTGGTTGTTGCCCATACCGGCGAATTCGCCCTCATTGCTGTCCTTGCCGTCGGTCTGAATCCACACGAGGCCGGCGCTGTCGAAGGCCATCCCGTCGGGTGAATTGAACATGTTGCCCGCATGGATGTTCTCCGACCCGCCATAGGCGTTGTTGTAGACCTCAGGGTTGCCCGCCATGACATAGAGATCCCAGTCGAACGTGTCGGCGGCGTGGTCGTCGTCATGCGGACGCCAGCGCACGATCTGGCCATATTTGTTGGTCTCGCGCGGATTGGGACCGTTCACCGGGGTTTCGTCGCCGCCCGCGTTGGGCTTGACGCCCCGGTTCTTGTTGTTGGTGAGACAGCAATAGGCCTCCACGCTATGCGGGTTGGCAGCGATCCATTCGGGACGGTCCATGGTGGTGGCGCCCACAGCCGAGCCGGCCTTGCGGGCGAAGATCAGCACTTCGGCCAGGCTTTCCATGCCAGTGGTTTCCGGCGTCAGGGCCAGCCATTCGCCGGTGCCATCGTCGCTGAATTTCGCCACGTAGAGCGTGCCGTCGTCCAACAGCCCCTCGGTGGACCCGCCCGGAACGTAGGTGCCGTTCGAGACGAAACGATAGAGGAACTCGCCCCGTTCATCGTCGCCCATATAGACCACCACACGGCCATCGGGTGCGAGCACCACCTCGGCATTCTCGTGCTTGAACCGGCCCAGCCCGGTATGCTTGACCGGCGTGCTCTCGGGATCGGTCGGGTCGATCTCGACCACCCAGCCGGCGCGGTGCGGTTCGTTGGGATTTTTCGCGGTGTCGAAGCGGTCGTCCCATTTGTGATAGTCGTAGCCCCAGCCATCGGCGCCGATGCCGTAACGCGCGTAACCTTCGTTGAGCTGCACCGGCTTCTGGTCCTCGGTGGTCTCGGTCGAGCCGAAATAGCCGTTGAAATTCTCCTCGCAGGTCAGGTAGGTGCCCCAGGGCGTCTTGCCCGAACCGCAATTGTTGAGCGTGCCGAGCGCCTTGGTGCCGGTCGGGTCGGCCTCGGTCTTCAGCAAGTCGTGGCCGGCGGCGGGTCCAACGATATCCATCGGGCTCAGATGAGTGATGCGGCGGTTGAAGGGGCTGTCGGTCACGACCTGCCAGCCGCCCTCGCCGCGCGCCACTTCCATGACCGCCACGCCCTGAAGCTTCTGCAGCTTGCGCACATCGTCGAGGCTGGCGGGCGTGCCCTCCTCGCTTTGCGGCAGGTTCACGTCGCGGTTGGTGTATTCGTGGTTGACGGCAATCAGCATATGGCCGCCGGTCTGGAAGGTTTCCATCCCGTCGGTGTTCTCGCCGAAGACGCGGTCGGCGCTGTCGGCGTCGCCGCCGGTGGCGTGGTCGAACTCGGGCGCGTCGGAGAAGAGTGGATCGCCCCAGCGCACCAGCACCTCCCACTCGTAGCCCTCGGGCACGTGCACGGTGTGGTCGGTCTGCGCAGCGATGGGGGTGAAGGCGAAGCGGCCGGCCACCATCGCCTCGGCCGAGGTAGAGCCCAGAAGCTGCACCGCGCCCATCGCCGCCGCGCCCGAACCGAACGCCATCACGCCGCCCAGAAAGCCGCGGCGCGAGATCGCCCGTTCGACGACCTCGTCGAATTCGCAGGTCTCGGGTCGCGGGTCGTTCAACTCGTCCCAGTCGTCGGCGGAGATTTTGTTCAGGTCTATGTCTTTCATGGCTATACCCTCCAGGCTGGCGATAACGTCACGCGGTTCGCGCTCGGGGGATTTTCATCATGCCGGTAACATCCTCTTGTCAGTTTCGTTTCAGTTCCGCGAAACCGCCCGGCCGCGGACATCCTGCGCCGCATCGCCGCAGGGGCGCAACAAATGAAAAGAAAACCGGGCCCAGCCCGACATGATTTTGAAAAATCGCGGTTGACGGGTCCGCCCCCCCGCCATAATGTCCCGCGCACGCAAGAGGAGCTTTCCGATGATCGCACAGATCGTAATTCTGGTAGGCAAGTGGCGCATGGGCCGGTAACGGACACCATAACGGACCCCCATGCGCCCCCGAAACCCGGGGGCTTTTTTGTGCGTGACGACCGAAATGTCAT
>JAUIBJ010000550.1 GCA_030428025.1 Alphaproteobacteria bacterium | reverse complement strand
GACGCGGCCGGCCCTCGGCACTCCTGATCACGCCGGCATCGTCGAAGACCACCTCCAGCTCGCCCAGGAACTTGCCATAGGCATAGGCCTGAACCACCGCCGTGTCGCCCACCATCGTGGGATACGGCCCGGCGGCCTTGTCATCGTTATTGGCCAGATAGGTGTTGGAATGCCCGCCCACGATCACATCCACCCCCGTGGTCTGGCGCGCCACCATCAGATCGACGCCATAGCCCGAATGGCTGAGCACGATGATCTTGTTCACCCCCGCCTCGGTCAGCTTGTCGACCTCCGCCTGCACCGCATCGACGGGGGGCGTGAAGATCACGTTCGGCCCGGGGCTCGACAGCTCGTCGGTGTCCTGTGGCGTCAGCCCGATGAGCCCCAGCTTCTCGCCCGCCCGCTCGATCACCGTCGATTTCAGCACCCTTCCCGCCAGCAACGGCTCGCCGCTGACATCGGCATTGGACATCAGCACCGGAAATTCCACCGCCTCCATGAAGCCGCGCAGCACCTCCGGCCCATCGTCGAATTCGTGATTGCCCACGGTCATCGCGTCATAGCCCAGCCGGTTCATCATCTCTGCGGCGAGCTTGCCCTTGTAATAGGTATAGAACAGCGTGCCCTGAAACTGGTCGCCCCCGTCGAAAAGCACCGGGTTCTGTGCGGCGGCGCGCGCCTCTGCGATGGCCGTCGCGAGCCGCGCCGAGCCGCCGAAGCACTTGCCGGCCTCGTTGTCCTCTGCCGCGCAGGTCGAATCGTATTTGCTGATCGGCTCGAAACGCGCGTGGAAATCGTTGGTGTGCAGGATGGTCAGCGTATAATCGGCCAGCGCGGTACCGGCGAGAAGGCTGAACGTGGCGGACAGGGCGAGACGGGCCAGCATGGGGGCTCTCCATTACGGTTGGGTCTGCCCAAATCTTCCGTCGAAAACCGCCCCGCGTCAAAGCCTTCCCGCTTGACCGCATGAAAGCGGCGGGGCATCACCCGGTCCATGCTGATCCTCAAGATCCTCCGCGCCGGCGAATGGCAGGCGCTGCGGCGCGACGGCGCCACCGCCGGCGCGCCCGTGGATGTGGCCGACGGCTTCGTCCATTTCTCCACCCCCGCGCAGGCTGCCGAGACCGCGGCGAAGCATTTCGCGGGCGAAACCGGCCTGATGCTGCTGGCGGCGGAGAGCGACGGGTTGGGCGACGATCTGCGATGGGAGCCGTCGCGCGGCGGCGCGCTTTTCCCGCATCTCTACCGCGAACTGCGCCTGTCCGACATTGCCAGCGTCGCGCCACTGCCTTTCGTTGGCGGCGTGCATGTCTTCCCCGAAGACCTGATCGGCCATGTCGACCCGGCGCGGCCGCAATTCCAGCTGTTCAAGGATCTCGGCCGCGACCACCCTATTGAGATGCTCAACCTCGTCCGCCTGCGTGACCGCGCCGCCTATCCGCAGGGACATGCGCTGGCCGATGCCGGGCTCACCGGCGCCGAGGCCTATCGCCGCTACGGCACAGAGACCGCACCGATCATTGCCCGCCTCGGCGCCTCGATCCTCTGGCGGGGCGAGATGCAGGCGATGCTGATCGGCCCCGCCACGGAACACTGGGATCACCTCTTCATTGCGCGCTACCCCTCCGCCCATGCCTTCCTCGACATGGTGACCGATCCCGCCTATCGCGAGGCGGTCATCCACCGGCAGGCGGCGGTCGCCACCTCGCGGCTCATCCGCTGCGCGCCAGCCGAGGCCGGGGGGGCCTTCGGATGAGGCTTCTGGAACGGGCCGGTCTGGCCGGGCTGCACCGGCTGGACCCCGAAACCGCCCATAACGCGGCGCTCTTCGCCCTGCGCGCGGGGCTTGTGCCGCTGCCGGGCCTCGTCACCTCCGCGCGCCTGCGCACCCAACTCGCCGGGCTGCACCTGCCCAATCCGGTGGGCCTTGCCGCCGGGTTCGACAAGAACGCCGTGGCGCTGTCGCCGCTGTCCCGCGGGGGTTTCGGCTTTCTCGAGGCGGGCGCCGTCACTCCGCGCCCCCAAAAGGGCAATCCGCGCCCGCGCCTGTTCCGGCTGGCGGAGGATCGCGCCATCATCAACCGCTTCGGCTTCAACAACGAAGGCATGGAGGCCGTAGGCCGTAGGCTCGCGATGCGCCCGCGCGACGCGGTGATCGGGCTCAATCTGGGCGCCAACAAGGACAGTGCCGACCGGGCAGAGGATTTCGCCCGGGTGCTCGCCCATTGCGGCCCACATCTGGATTTCGCCACCGTCAACGTCTCCAGCCCCAATACCGAAAAGCTGCGCGATCTGCAGGGGGCCGAGGCTTTGGCCGGGCTGCTGGCGGGCGTGATGACGGCGCGCGACGCCCTGCCGAAACCGATCCCGATCTTCCTAAAGATCGCACCGGACCTTTCCGCCGCCGAATTGGCGGAGATTGCCGAGGTGGCACAGGGCGCGGGGTTGAGCGGGATCATCGCGACCAACACCACACTGTCCCGCGACGGGCTGCAAAGCCCGGCAAGGGAACAGGCCGGAGGGCTGTCGGGCCGGCCGCTTTTCGAGAAATCCACCCGCGTGCTGGCGAAACTCGCTCAGCTGACGAACGGCGAGCTTCCCCTCATCGGCGTGGGCGGCATCGGCTCGGCCGAAGACGCCTATGCCAAGATTCGCGCCGGCGCCAGCGCCGTGCAGCTCTATTCGGCGATGGTCTATGAGGGGTTGTCGCTGGTGGAACGCATCGCCCGCGGCCTCGACCGGCTTCTGGAACGCGACGGCTTCGCGTCGGTGGCCGAGGCGGTGGGCACCCAGACGGAGGACTGGCTATGATCGAGATCTGGCACAACCCCAGATGTTCGAAATCCCGGCAGGCGCTGGCGCTGCTGGAAGAGCGGGGCGATGTGACCGTGCGCCGCTATCTCGACGACCCGCCGACGCTGGCGGAACTGCGCGACGCACAGGCGAAGCTGGGCCTTGCCGCCATCGACATGATCCGGACGGGCGAGGCCGATTTCAGGGGACTGGGGCTTTCGAAAACGGACTCCGACGACGTGCTGCTCGCGGCGATGGCCGAGCACCCCAAGCTCATCGAACGCCCGGTGATCTTCTCCGGCGGCAAGGCCGTCATCGGCCGCCCGCCGGAACGGGCGCTCGAGGTTCTCTGAAACGCGGGTGGTGGGTTCGCACCCCGCCCGGAATCGAGGCCGAAGGCCGCCGGGCGAGCGCCGGCCCGTCCCCACGGGCCGGCGCTCGCCCGGCGCACAACCCGATGCGTCGGTGGCGCCAACCCATCCTTCCGGCCACCCGACCCCCTTACCGCGTCCCCGCCCGGTACCACGCCACGATCGCCCGCCGCTCGTCC
>JAUIBJ010000017.1 GCA_030428025.1 Alphaproteobacteria bacterium | reverse complement strand
ACAGCAGGCGCAGTTCCTCAAGCCCACGGTCATCACGCTGGTCTACGGGCTGGGCTTCGGCATGGTGCTGGTGCTGCTTCTGGTGCCGTCCCTGATCGCCATCCAGTACGACTTGCGCCGACGCCGGCTGGCCCTGAAACGGGCGCTGGCGATGCGGGTGCGCGCGGTGCGCGCGGGCGTGCTGCTGGCGCTCGTTGCGATCCTCGGCTGGCTGGGGGCGACGATGGGACTGACGCTCGCCACAGGCGCGCTGCCGCATCCCTTCCTGACCACCCTGCCCGCGCTTGCGGAGTTGCCGCCATTGGTGGCGGCGCTGGGGCTTTACGTGGCCGGCGCGGCGGCGCTGGTGGTGCTCTTTCTGGTGCTGGCGGCGCTCTGGCGCCTGCGACGTCGGCCTCAACCGGCGGCGCAGCCCTGAATGTCCACCGCCCGGGATTGCCCCAGAACGGTGATCCTGATGCCCGAGCGGTCGAGCGCGAAGGACCGCCCCTCGACATGATAGAGCCGGGTTTCGGCGACCAGCAGGTTGCCCGCGCGCGCGGCGCGGGCGGGAGCCACCCAGATGCGCGGGTCGTCGACCTCGATCACCGTGGTCTCGGCGCCGCCGGTGCGCGGCATGTCGATCTCGGCCCTTAGGCCCAGCCCGTCTTCGATGGGGGTGATCCGGCAGGTCACGCGCGACACGCCCGCTTCGGCCGCCGAATAGGGCCGGCTGGCCATGGCGGCCGCGATCCGCGGGTCGGGCTTGGTGGCGGCACGGGCCAGTCTTTCGTTCACCCGCAGCGTCACCGGCACGCAGACATCCTTGCACACGCCCAGATCGACCGTGCCGCGCAGTTTGATGTCACCCCCGACCTGCGCCGGCGCAAGCCGCAGCGGCAACACCAGCACATCCGAATACCCGATCGTCCTCAGCCCACCGGAGACGCTGATTTCCGGGGTGGGCCAGATCACCTCGACGCCGGAGAGATTCTGCGACCGGCGCCAGTCGAACTGCGGCGGAATGCCCGCGTCTCCCGGAGCGCGCCAATAAGTCTTCCATCCCGGGTTCAACCGGATTTCCAGCGCCGCGACATGCGCGCCCGAAGCGGTGCGCCAGCCCGGCAGCACGCGCAGATCGACCAAATCGGCGCCCTGTTGGGCACGCGCCGGCATTATCGTGGCGATGCAGAGGGCCAGAACGGTCAGAAGCGGGAGGACGGCACGAAAGGTCATATCATCGACATGCGCGATGAATGCGCAAATGCCAAGTCACATTCTGGCGATCTTGCGGTCAAGAGGCGCAATCTACGCCACTGTGCTTGCACTGGGACCGTCTAGCCCCCATCATTGAGGGCAGGACGATCGGAGGACCGCGTGCGCGACATCGACCTTACCGGAAAGCTGCTCATCGCCATGCCGGACATGGGCGACCCGCGTTTTGCCCATTCGGTGGTCTTCATTTGCGCCTATTCCGAGGAAGGCGCGATGGGGCTGGTGATCAACAAGCCCACGGACGACCTGCGCCTTTCCAGCCTTCTGGAACAGCTCGACATCACCCGCAGCCCCGACGCCCGCGACCTGCCCGTGCATTTTGGCGGTCCGGTCGAGCACGGGCGCGGTTTCGTGCTGCACGATTACGGCTATCACTCATCGATCTCGACGCTGGATGTCAGCGAGGATTTCGCGATGACGGCAACGCTCGACATTCTCGAGGATCTGGCCCAGGGCCGCGGCCCGGGCCAGGCGATCATTGCCTTGGGCTATGCCGGCTGGGGGCCGGGACAGCTGGAAAGCGAGATCGCACAGAACGGCTGGCTGACCTGCGAGGCCGATCAGGGCCTGGTCTTCGGCACGGCCGACGCGCTGAAATGGGAAGCGGCGTTGAAGAAGCTGGGGATCAGCGCGTTAACACTCTCGGCCGACGCCGGCCGGGCCTGACCCTCACACCCGGGCGTGCCGTTTCCGCAGCGAGGCAATCCGGCTGCGGGCACGCGCATATAGCGAACAATAGGCCGGCATCAGGAAGATCAGGATCATCGCCCCGACCAGCATCCCGAAGGCCAGCGCCACCGCCGTGGGGATCAGGAACCGCGCCTGAACGCTGGTTTCCAGAATCAGGGGGAAGACACCGAGGAAGGTGGTCAACGTGGTCAACAGGATCGGCCGGAACCGCTCGACCGTGCTGTCTATGATCGCGGGTTCCGGCTCGGCGCCGTCGCGCTCCTTCTCGATTATGAAATCGTTGATCAGCAGGCCGCCATTGATCAGGATTCCCGACAGCCCGATGATTCCGAAGACGCTGAGCAGGGTCAGGTTGAGGCCCAGCGCGAAATGCCCCAGCAGCGCGCCGACGACGCCGAACGGCACGATCCCCAGCACCAGGATGGGCCTTGTGTAGGACTGGAACGCCGTGGCAAGGATGGCATAGACCACCAGCATCGCCAGAAGGAAGTTGCGCGCAAGCGCAGGCGCGGTGCGCCCCTGTTCCTGCTGCTCGCCGCCCAGCTTCACGGCAAGCCCGTCGATCTGTTCGCGCAACGTCGGCACAACGTTTTCCATCAGCCAGGCGGTTTCGGCGCCGCCGGTCGTCACTTGCGCGTTCACGTCGGCCATCAGGGTGGTGATCGTCCGACCATCCACCCGCGAGATGACCGAAGGCGCCTGATCGAAAGTCAGCGTCGCGACGCTTTCCAGCGGCACGAAATCCTCGCCCACTCGCACCGGCAGATCGCGCAGATCGGCCAGCGAATTGCGCTCCGCCTCGGGCAGGCGCACGCGCACCTCCACCTCCTCGCGGTCGCGCTGCAGGGTGGTGACCTCGGCGCCGTAGAAGGCGGCACGGATCTGGCGAGCCAGATCGGTGGTCGAGATGCCGTAAACCCGCGCGTCGGGCCGCAGTCCGATGGCAATCTCGCGCGCGGCGGTAAAGCGGTTGTCGCGGATGCCGATCACCCCCTCGCGCCCTTCCAGGGCCTCGCGCAGCCGGGCCACAGCCCGGTCGCGCCCGGCCTCGTCGGCGGCGGAAACCTCCAGCGCGATGGCGCTGCCCACACCCACAAGGCTGCTTGTGAACTCCACCGACCGCGCGCCGGGCACCGGGCCCACCGCGTCGCGCCAGGCCTCTTGAAAGGCGGAAGACGCAAACGGCCGCAGCGAGGCATCCACCAGCTTCACCGAAACCCGCGCCACATTGGCCGCGCCCTCGGCGCTGCCACCGGGCCCGCCGGCGCCGGGGGAAAAGCCGATGGTGGTGGTCATGCCCTCGACCAGGCTGTCGGCGGCGATGCCGTGTGACCTCGCCAGTTTTTCGGCCACACCGGGCACCGCATCGGCCAGAATCTCCGAGCGCTGCAATGTCACCCGGTCCGACACGCTTTCCGGAAGTTCCAGCTTGGCGGTGACGAAATTGCCCCCGATGGAGGGGAAGAAGATGAACTTCACCTGACCGCCGGCCAGCAGCCCCAGACTGCCCACCAGAATGGCCAGCACTGCGGCGACGATCAGGAAGGGATGGCGCACCGAAAAGGCAATCGCCCCGCGCAGCCGCGTGTTGGCCAACCGGTCGATATTGCCACCCACGAAACGCCGGGCCGGATCGGTCAGGCGGCGGGGCGAGAAGCGGCGTGGCGCGGCCCCGGGGCGGATATGCGACAGGTGCTGCGGCAGCACGAAGAAGCTTTCCAGCAGCGACAGCGCAAGCACCATGATCACGATGGCGGCGATGGGAAAGATGAACGAGCCGGACGCGCCGGGCAGAAACAGCAGCGGCACGAAGGCGGCGATGGTCGTGCTCACCGAGAAGAAGACTGGCGCGGCCATGCGCGCGGCCGCCGTCTTGGCCGCCTCGATGGGATCGTCGCGGCGCCGCTGTTCGGAATAGACGGCCTCGCCCACGACAATGGCGTCATCCACCACGATCCCCAGCGCGAGGATGAAACCAAAAAGCGACAGCTGGTTGATGGTGATCCCGAACAGCGCCATCAGCGCGAAGGCCCCGATGAAGGACACCACCACCCCCGCCGCCACCCACGCGGCGATGCGGATATCGAGAAACAGCGCCAGCACGATCAGGATCAGGGTGATGCCGATCAGCCCGTTCTTGCTCAGCAGGTCGATCCGTCCCTGCAGCGCCGACGCCTCGTTGCGCCAGATGAAGGCCTGCACCTCGTCGGGCAGGTCGGGCTGCAGGGTACTGCCCAGATAGGTTTCTACCTCGTCGACGATGTCCAGGATCTGCTGGTCGCCCACACGGTTGACGTTGACGAAAACCGCCGGCTGGCCCTCGTAGAGACTGACCAGATTGTTGAGCGAAAACCCGTCGGTGACCGTGGCGATGTCGCCCAGTTGCACCGTCGCGCCGTTCTGCGAGGCGAACATCACCGTTTGCCGGAAATCCCCGGCCGTCTCGCGGGCGCCTTCGGTGTTGATCTGGATACGCTCCATCCGGTCTTCCAGTTCGCCCGCCGGCAGGTCGATGGATTCCGAGGCGACGGCCCGGGCGAATTCCGGCAGGCCGAGCCCGAAGCGCTTGAGCGTGGCGCGCGAGACCTCGACGACGATCTGGTCTTCCGGCGCGCCCTGAATGGCGACCTGGCTGATCGTTTCCTTCCCGAGCAGGTCGTTGCGCACCCGCTGCGCCAGCGTCTTCAGTGCGTCGAGCGCCACGGGCCCTGTCAGCAGGATTTGGGCCGCGCGCTCCTCGGGCTCGACCTCGACGATGCGGGGCGCCTCGGCGGCATCGGGAAAGATGGTGATCGCATCGACCTCGGCCTCGATGTCGCGCAGCACGGCCTCCATCTCGGCCCCGCGGGTCAACTCGGCCAGCACCACGCCCGCGTCCGACCGCGCCGAGGCGGTGATCTGGCGGATGCCCGGCACGCCCTCCAGCGCGTTCTCGACGGGCTCGACCACATTGTCGCGCACCTCGGTCGGCGACGAGCCAGGCAGCGCCACGGTAACCGAGATCGTGCCTGTCGTGACCTCGGGAAAGACTTTGACCGTCAGTGAGTTGAGCGAGATCAACCCGGCGGCGAGGATCAACGCCATCAGCAGGTTGGGCAGCACCCGGTTGTCGAGCGCGCCGCGAATGAGACGCTTCATTTCCGCCCCCCGCTGTCGGACTCCCCGCCCCGGGCCAGCTGTCGCTCCTCGCCTTCCAAACGCACCTGCATGCCCTCGCGCACGACGCTCAGATCAGTGGCCAGAAGCCTCGTACCGGACCTCAGAGCGCCCTCGCGGACATAGGCCCGTTCGTCGCCGAGATGGACAACGTCCACCTTCTCGCGGCCGAGCGTGCCGTCCTCGCCCACCGTCCACACTGTATCGCCCCCGCGCAGCGCATCGACGGGGAAGGCCAGAAGCGGCTTTTCCGGCGCGAGCGGTATCTCGACCCGCACCAGCTGACCGATCTGTACCTTGGGTTCGCGCGTGAAGGGTTCGGGGAATTCGACGATCAGGGTGGTCAGGCGCACTCCTTCGGACAGCTCCGGCGCCAGGTTGACGATGCGCCCCTCGCGCAAGAGTGTGCCCGCCTCGCCCACCTCTCGGATCCTCGCCGTCATGCCCACAGGCCCGCCGCGTTCCAGCGCGGCCATGCGCGACTGGACGAAATCCACATAGATTTCCGCTCGCTCGGCCCCGATCAGCCGACCCAGCCGCGCGCCGGGCTGCACCACCTGCCCCGGCGCGATGTCGCTGCGGGCGACGATACCGTCAAACGGCGCCGAAAGCGTGGTGTCCTTGCGGTTCTGCAACGCAGTGTCCAGACGCGCGCGGGCCGAGACCAATCCGGCGCGGGCCCCGGCCCGCCGGGCACGGGCATCTTCCAGCTTGGCCTCCGACACGACGCTTCGGCCTTCCAGCGTGTTGGCACGGGTATAGGCATTCTCGGCCTCCAGAAGCTGCGCCTCGGCGCGCTGAACGTCGGCCTCGGCCTGGGACAGCTCGGCGTCGATCCGGGCGGTTTCCAGCCGGGCGATGGTGTCACCCTCGGCGACTTGCCGGCCCACCTCGAAAGCGTCCGAGACCTCGGCCACCCGGCCGGAAACCTGAAAAGACAGCTCGACCGCGCGCTCGGCCCTGACGAAGCCGGTTTGCGAAAAGGCGGGCGGCTCTTCGGCCTGTTCCACGGTGGCGACCTGGACGGTCTGGGGCGCGTCGGTCCGGGTCTGCGCCTCGGGCGAGGGCTCGGGCTGGGTGAGCCACCAGAAGACGCCACCACCCGCCGCCAGAAAGGCGAGAGCTGCCAGAAAGCCGATGATGCGACGGGTCCAGTTGGCGCGGTCCATGTGCGTTAACGCTGACAACGCGCTTTGGTTTCACCCGGTTTCCGAAGCCGTCTGCGGGAACCGCCGGGCGCCCGGCAGTGTTGGGTAGTCAACCCCGGCGAGTTGGGCCGAGCACCGCGCCGGCAATCCACATGGCTGGAGTGACAGATGACCCAGATTGCAAGAAAACCCCGCCCCAAATCCGATCCGGTAGACCCCACCGAAGCGGCAGAGCCGCCCGAAGACTATCGCCAGACCGAAGCCACGGCCGCCGGTTTTGAGACCGGGCACGAGTCTCAGGCCGGCCGGGCCGGGGTGGACGAAACCGATTATGTGGTCGACAGCAATGGCGAGGTCCGGGCCGGGCCCGGCGATGCCGGCGCGCAGGACAAGCCCCGCGTGCTGGACGAGCCGGCGCGGAAACCGCCATGGTGGTCCAGCGGCCTGATGATCGGCGGCACGCTCGGTGTGCTGATCCTCATCCTTCTCTACTTCGTGGCTCTATAGCGGTTTCTACCTTCTCTTTTAGCAGTCCCGCCCGCGCGTCAGGCGTTGCACCTCTTCAACGGGAGGATTCCGATGACGGACAAGCCGGTGAGAAGTTTCTTTCGCACGCTGGTTCAGGATTACGGCTGGATTCACCTCGGCATCGGGCTGAGCGGCAATTTCCTCTTTGCCGTGGGCAGCGTGATGTTCCTGCCAGGTCTGGGCAAGGTCAACCTGCCTTGGCTCCATGCAGCAGTTGAGTGGAAGACAGTTGGCGTCTGGCTTTTCATCGTCGGCGCGACGCTGATGCTCATCGGCAGTATCGGCAGCCTGCTGCTGTCCATCTACAACAATAATCACAACAACGACGCGGGCTGAGCGTCGTGGGCGCTCAGCCGCCGTTCTCCAGCGCCTCGTCCAGATCGTCATGGGTGCACTGGTTGCTGAGGATCAACGCGATCGGCCGCAGCGGCGCGAAGTGGTTGAAGGCAACCAGCAGGCTCAGCATGATCGGGGTGGAAAGAAACGCCCCGGCCACACCCCAGAGCCAGCCCCAAAACATGAGCCCCACAAGGATGACCACCGGCGACAGCACGATCTGCCGCCCCAGAAGGCGCGGATCGAGGTAATTGCCCACGACCTGCTCGATCACCAGAAGCCCGGCGGCTACGCCCAGCGCGGTGAAGGGATCCTTCGTCACCAGCGCGTAGAGCACCGGCAGCGAGCCGGCGATGATCGAGCCTAGATTGGGGATGTAGGTCAGTACGAAGGTCAGCACCGCCCAGACGACCAGAAGGTCAATATTGAAGAACCACAGCCAGCCCACATAAAGCGCCGCCTGCAAGAGGCCCACCAGCGTCCGGACGATCAGGAACCGCCGCAGGCGCGAGGTGACGGTCTCGATACTGTCGCGCCAGGCGGTCTGGCCGTCATCGGACCACAGCGTCGGCACCTTGCTGCGCCAGACGCCGATTTCGGCGAGGGACAGCAGCACGATGAAGAAGACGATGACGATGCCGGTAACGAAGACGCTGGTCATGCTGACGATGCTTTCGGCCACGATCGTCGCCTGATCCACCAGCCAGCCGCCGAAGGTTTCGCTCAGGTCGTGCCAGATCGCGCGGACGGGTTCGCCCGCGATCACACCGTCCGCCCCCTCTTCGCCCTGGCCCTGCGCCATCAACTGGCTGAGTCCGTCCGAGACGCCTGGCATGGCCTCGAGCAAGCGTTGGGCGGCGAAGATCAGAGCCCCGAGAAATGCCGCGATGACCCCCAGCAGCAGCGCCATTACCACCACCTGGGCCAGCCATTCCAGCCATCCCGGCAGATTGTTTTTCAAACTGCGGTGCAACGGGGCGACCACCAGCACGACAAGAAGCGCGAGAACCACCGGGATCGCGACCACGGCCATGGCCCGAAGCGCGGCGCCGAGAAGGATGATGAAAACCAGACCGATCAGCCAGAGGCCCGCGCGCGGCGGACCCGAAGGGCCTTTGGCTGACTGGCTATCGGGCTTGTCTCTGGTGGGCTCTGTCATACCATGGCGGAACGTCGCAGGCGCGCCTTGGTTCCCCTCGCGCCCAATGACCCAAGTATTGGCCCGATACGGGTGAACCAGATGGACCCGGACACGTTGCTGCCTCATGTTTGATCAAACTTCCTTCCTCGTTCTCCTTTGCGCCGGCGGCCTGGCCAGCGTCACCATTCTTGTCGTCGGCCTGCAGATGACGGGGTTAGCCGACCGTATCGCCGACCGGACCGGCTTCGGCGAGGCGGTGGTGGGGGGCGTCCTGCTGGGCGCGGCAACCTCGTTCTCCGGCACCATTGTTTCGCTCACTGCGGCGCTGGACGGGCGTGCCTCGCTGGCATTTTCCAACGGCATTGGCGGGATTGCAGCACAGACCGCCTTTCTCGCCGTGGCCGATATCCTCTATCGCCGGGCAAACCTGGAACATGCCGCGGCCGAACTGGCCAACGTGTTCCAGTGCGGGCTGCTGTTTCTGCTGCTGACCATCGCGCTGGTGGCCTATGCCTCGCCCGAGGTGGCGTTTTTCGGCATCCATCCCGCCTCCGTCGCGCTGATCGCCGTCTATTGCTACGGCGTGGCGGCCACCGCGCGGCTTCGCGAGAAACCGATGTGGAAGCCCGTCGACACCGCCGAAACCCGCACCGACAGCCCCGACGAAGGCGATACGCCCGACCAGCCGGCGCGCTGGCTGATCCTGCGATTCGTGCTCCTGATGCTGATCCTCGGCACCGCCGGCTGGGTAATCTCGCGCGTGGGCGCGGAGGTATCGGACAGGCTGGATTTGTCGGCCTCGCTGGTGGGGGCGCTGATGACCGCGGTCATCACCTCGCTGCCTGAACTGGTGACGACGCTTGCCGCCGTGCGCCGCGGCGCGCTGCAGCTGGCCGTGGGTGGCATCATCGGCGGCAATACCTTCGACACGCTCTTCCTTATGGTCTCGGACGTGGGCTATCGCGAGGGCTCAGTCTATCACGCCATCGCCCGCGAAGACCTGTTCTGGCTCGCCGTCGGCATGGTCATGACGGCCATTCTGATGCTGGGGCTGCTCTATCGCGAAACCAAGGGCCCCGCGAGCATCGGTCGCGAAAGCCTTGCCATCCTGATCGTCTATCTGGGGGCGGTCGGGATTCAGGCCACAATGGGATAGAAAGAACGCGAAAGGCGGCGCCCCGGTTCCACACCGAATTTTTCCGGCCGTCCCGAAACATTTTCCCGCGGCGGTTCGTTGGTGGCTCAAGGGGCAAACGCCCCCTCTGACATATGACAACCTGATTGGAGGTCACTAATGAAACGCTTTTTGACAACGACCGCACTCGCCCTTTCGCTGGCAGTGCCCGCGGTCGCTGAAACGCATGGCGATGCATCCAACGCACAGCAGATGGATGCAAGCGCCCAGATGGAAACCATGGGCATCAAGGCCTCGAACCTGATCGACAAGCGCATCTTCATGCCGCGCGACCAGGCGGCCGGCACCCAGAACGCCAAGAGCGGTTCGGACAACGCACAGCAGACCGACCGCAGCGCGATGGCCGAAAACGAGATGTCGCAGGACGACAAGGACCAAAACGAGATGTCGCAGAATGACGGCATGATCGAGAATACCGACCGGTCCGAGGTCGCCTCGAACCAGATGAACGATGGCGACATGACCAATACCGGCGGCATGGCCAACATGCGCGACAACTGGGAAATGGTTGGCGAGATCGACGACGTTCTGATCACCGAAGACGGTGACGTGCGTGCGCTGATCGTCGATGCCGGGGGCTTCCTGGGCATGGGCGAAACCGAACGCCGCATCGACATCGACAAGGTGCGTTTCGTCTCGGACAACCAGAACCAGAACAACTTCTACGTGGTCTTCAAGGGCGACCGCTCGCAGTTCGAAGAGCAAGGCACGTTTGATCGCGCCGAAGCTCAGGACCAGGGCGAGATGCGCGCCACGCAGACGGCCGACTATGTGAACAACATGGCGACCGACGACGATGCGCAGGAACGCACGGAAGACTGGGCAAACGTGACCACCGAAGAACTTCTCGGCACCGCCGTCTACGGCGAGAACGACGAGTGGATCGGTGACCTGAGCGAACTCAAGCTGGCAGACAGCGGCGAGATCGACGGTGTGATCATCGACGTGGGCGGCTTCCTCGGCCTCGGCGAAAAGCCGGTCGCGATGTCGCTCGACCAGGTCGACATCCGCCGGGCCCGCGGCGACGAGCTGCGCGCCTACGTGTCGGCCACTGAAGAAGAGCTGGAAAGCATGCCCGAGTGGAATGACACCTATTAAGGGCATGAGCCGACAAGCAAGCGGGAAGGACGCGCTTCGGCGCGTCCTTTTCGCGTTGAGAGCCACGTCCCGTGCGCCGCAAAGCGCAAACGCCGGCGCGAGGCGTGCCAGAGAGGGGCGCGCTGCTCCGCAAGGACTGCCAAAGGCACAAACGGCATTCGGTGCCGGTCACCATCCCTCAAAAGGTTGTCCCCCGACCGGTGCCGAAGGCGGGGGCCCTCGGGCCTCCGCCGCTTTTTTGTTCCCCCGAACACACAGGAAGAGGTGGAACGTCCCCATATGCCGGCCCGGCGCCACGGGACCCGGGGGAGAGGCGCGCGGCTGCGCCTCCCCGCCCCAGCCCGAGGGGCCCGGCCCCGGACCGGGCGGCGCGGGAAAATGCGTGAGGCACAAAAAAGAGGCCGCAGCGGCTGCGGCCTCTCATGGCTCTGAGCGTGTGCGATACCGGTTACGGTCCTGCCGCGTTCCCCTCGGCTAGATGCCCCTCGCGCAAGGCCAGCCCGATCTGCAACGCGCCCCAGATGATCAGGTCGACGCCCAGAAAGACGCCGGGCACCCAGGAAGCGCTGAAGGGCAGCCCGAACCACAAAAGCAGGGCCAGAAGAAAGGAAAGCGCGCCCGTGGCCACCATCCAACCGCCGCCATCGCGCCAGTTCCGCGCACCGTACCAGATACGCAACACGCCGCTGGCGGCGAAATAGGCGATCAGCACGGTGGTGAGCGCCAGGATCCCGGCGATGGGCTGGGCCAGCATCAGGATGCCGCCCAGGATCGACACAAGCGCCAGGGCAAAGGCCGCGGCCACGTGCCATCCGTCGTGGCGGCGAAACGCCGTGACCAACCCGAAGACACCGGCGGCGATCAGCACCCAGCCCGCCAGGATCGCCGCCGTGAGCGAGGCGATGAACGGCATCGCCAGCGCCACGATGCCGGCCAGTAGCGTGACGCCGCCCACAATCAACAAAAGCCAGCGGTTATGCGCCGCTGACTTTCCGGCCTCGAAGGCCGTTTCGCGTTCGGATTGACGGTTGGCCGGGGGCTGGCTCGGGTCCGTTTTGTTCCGGTCGGGCCGGGCCGGCCCGCTTCGATCAGTGCTGCCGTGGGACATCGCGCCTGTCCTTGCAGCCGGTCACGATAGGGGGGCGAACGGGTCGCCGGGGACGGGGGCCGGCGCCACCGCCGGCGTCTCGCCGCGCATGCGGAGCGCGGCAAACAGGCCGAACGCCCCAACCGCGGGAATGAGCATGTTGATGATGATGAGGGTGGTCCCGTCCATGATGTCCTCCTTGGAGTCGGTTTGGGAAGTCCTTTCGAGGAAACACGCCAACCCTCCTGGAGTTCCATCGCCCGCGCTTCTTACAGAGTCCGCGTCTGCCCGCTCAGCACCGCGTCGGTCATCTCGTCGGTCAACACGATGCTGTTGTTCTCGTCGAGTTCCAGCATCTCGGCCAGGCATTTGCGCCCCCGATTGGCGCGGCTCTTGATCGTGCCCACGGCCACGCCGCAGGTGCGCGCCGCCTCCTCATAACTGAACCCGAGCGCGCCCACGAGGATCAGGGTTTCGCGCTGTTCGTCCGACAGCTTCATGAAGGCGCGGCCGAAATCGGAGAAGGCAAGCCGGCCGTGATGCGCGGGCTTTTCGGCCAGCCGGCCCGCCGCCTGCCCATCGGCATCGGAAACTTCCCGACCGGCCTTGCGGCGTTCGGAATAGAAGGTGTTGCGCAGGATCGTGAACAGCCAGGCCCGCATGTTCGTGCCCGGTTCGAACCTGTCGATATTGCGCCAGGCCTTTTCGACCGTGTCCTGCACAAGATCGTCGGCCCGGGCGGTGTTGCGCGTCAGAGAGATGGCAAAGGCCCGAAGCACCGAAAGATGCTCGACGAGTTCTTCCCGAGGATCCGGGGGCGCAGCCATCTCATCTTTTCCCGGATGTTTCGCGGAGCCGCGAAAGCAGGTCGCGCAACTCCTTGGGCAGGGCGGCATCCTCCGTCACCGAGCCATAGGCGGCCTTGAGCGAGTCGCTCAGCCCCGCGAACTGTGCCCTCGGTTCGGGGCTTGCCTGCTTGGTTTCGATACGCATCCTGCGGCTCCTTGGTTTTGCCTCGGGGAACAGAACGTGAGCGCGAGACGTTTGGTTCCGAGCCGGCGACCAGGGTCGGCGGGCACGAATACGGTGTGACAAATTCACGACAGCCGGGACGAGGGGCCGGACAAGACCGGCGCCGGGGAAAGAGGCAATGAGCAGAACGGATTTGAATCAGGGGCCGGTCGCGCGGCAGATCTTTCGCGTCAGCGCGCCCATGTCGGTGGGCATCTTCAGCGTTCTGGCCATCGGCCTGGCCGATGCGTTCTTTCTGGCCCGCGCGGGCGATGCGGCGCTGGCCGCGGTGGGGTTCGTCTATCCGGTGATCGTCGCGGTCAGCGCGTTTTCCGTGGGGCTGGCGGCCGGCGCCAACGCCGCGCTGTCGCAGGCCCGCGGGGCCGGCGGAAGCGAAAAGTCGGTGGGACGGCTGGCGCTTCACGCGGCAATGCTCGGGCTCGGCATCGGCCTGACGCTCGGCGGGGCCTTCTGGCTTCTCTCGCCCTGGCTTTTCGAACTGCTGGGCGCCCGGGACGCGGTGCTGGACAACATCCTCGCCTATCTCGATTTCTGGATCGCGAGTTTCCCGTTGCTGGTGCTGACCATGGTGCTCAACTCCGCCTTCCGGGCGGCGGGTGACGGGCTGACGGCGGCGTCGGTGATGGTGGCGACAGCGCTTCTGAACATCGCGCTGACGCCGGTTCTGATATTCGGGTTCGGCCCTGTGCCGGGCATGGGCATGGCGGGCGCGGGGCTCGGTACATTGCTGGCCCGCGCGGCGGCGCTGGCGCTGGTCATAGCGCTGTCCCTGCACCGCGGGATGGTCGTGATCGGCGCGCAGCCCTTGGCCGGGGCGGTGCAGTCGGTTCGCGACGTCCTGCAACTGGGCCTGCCCGCGGCGCTGTCGCGGGGGATCAATCCCGCTGGCATGGCCGCCGTCACCGCCGCCGTCGCCACGCTGGGCGACACGGCGGTCGCGGGCTTCGGCGCGGCGAGCCGCGTTCAGGCCATCGCCCTGGTTCCCTTCTTCGGCCTCGCGGCCGGGCTGGGGCCGGTGGTGGGCCAGGCCTGGGGGGCGGGCGAGGCGCGGCGCGCCCGCGCGGCGATGCGGACGGGCACCGTCTTTGCCCTTCTCTATGGCGGCTGTGTGGCGGCGCTGCTGATCGGGCTGGCGGGCCCCATCTCGCGGGCGATGACGGCAGAGGGCAATGCCACGTCCTATACCGCCGACTATCTGCGCTTCGTCGGCTGGAGCCTTGCGGGCTACGGGGTTCTGGTGGCTGTCAACGCCGCGCTGACGGGCCGGTCGCGTGCCGGATGGGCGATGGGGCTGAGCCTCGGCCGCATCTGCCTTGTGTATATCCCGCTCGCCTGGCTCGGGGTGACGGCCTTCGGCTATCCGGGTGTGCTGGCGGCGGCGGTGGCCGCCAACCTCACCGCTCTCTGGGGCGCCTCCGTGACGGCGCGGGCCAACGGGCTGGGCGGCATCGATGCGCGGATCGTGCGCGCCCCGGCCGAGAGGCTGGGCGCGCTGGCCGGCAGGGAACCCGGCCGTGCCGCCGGGCGTTGACAGGTATGGTGGAACGAGAGATCGAGGAACGGGAGCAGAGTTGGACAACGCGGCTTGCACGCCACCGCTCTGGCTTGGCAGCCATGTCCTTCGCCGAAAGCACCGTTGTTCCGATCCCGCTGGAAACGATCGTCATTCCGCTGATGCTCGGCCATTCGCGCCGGGCGCTGACCATCGCCATCGCGATCTGGCTGGGCTGTCTGGCCGGGGCGGCGCTGTTCTATTTCGTCGGGCTCTGGGCCGTCGACCCCATCGTCCGCCCGGCGCTCGAATGGGTCGGATTGCTGGACGAGTTCGACCGGATGGCCGACAAGCTGGGCAGCGAAGGGCTGTTCCTGTCGGTCTTCCTGGTCTCGTTCTCGCCCGCGCCGATGCAGCTGGCCACGCTGGGGGCCGGGGCCACGCAGGGCGGCTTTCTGCCGTTTCTGGGCGCCATCGCGCTGTCGCGGGGTCTGCGCTATTTCGGTCTGGCGATCCTCGCGCAGGTCGCCGGGCCGAAGATCGCCGATCTCGGCATGCCGAAACGCTATCTGATCCCTGCCCTGATGCTGGGCTTTGCCGCGGTTTGGGGCGTGATGCAGTTCTGGTAGGCTGCAACCGAACCGCCCGTTCAGCGTTGGCAAAGCACCCCTGATGGAAGAGGACCGCGCCCCATGCCACAGCCCGCGCCAGAAACGCCCCGTTCCGTCCCGCCCGACCCGGGGCCGGCGGAGGGCGCGCCCGGCACACCTCGCTTCGTCTTCCTTCCCGGTCTTTTCGAGACACCCGAGATGTGGGTACCGCTCACCGCACCGCTGAGCCTCCGGCCGATGCTTGTCGACCTGCCGGGGCACCGGGCGGGCGACACCGCCGCGGCGGTGACGGCCGATCTCGACTCCGGCGCCTGGCTCGACCGGCTGGCCGAGCGTATTCGGCGCCGCAGCCAGGGCCGTCCGGCTGTGATCGTGGGCCATTCCACCGGTGCGATGCTGGGCATCCGCCTCGCCCGCCACCACCCCGAACTCGTGCACAGCCTCGTGTTGGTCAACGCCCTGACCTGCGGCCATCGCGACAGGACGCGCGACCGGCTGGGCTCGCTGATCCGGCATGCGCTGATCGGGCCGGCGGCTTTCCGGGCGCTCTGGCATCTGTGGCTGTCCACGCCCTTCACCTTCCGGAAAGGCTTTACCACCAGCGCGGCACGGACGGCCCACCTGCCCGAGGCCGAGCCCATGCGCACGCGGCTTCTCGCCTGCGATCCGGCGGCGGTGCGGGCCTGTGCGCTCTGGGTGCTGCAAACCAGCGTGGCCGAAGATCTGGCGCATGTGCGCGCGCCGCTTCTGGCGCTGATCGGCCGGGCCGACCCGGTGGTGCCGCCGGTGCATCAGCTGCGGCTGGTGCAGCGGGCGCCCAACGCGCAGGCGCAGCTACTTGAGGGGGGCCATCTGCTCTATGCGGAAAATCCCGCCCATCTGCGGCGGGTCTTGTGGAGCTGGCCTTTCCATGCCGCCAGAGGCGCCAGAGCGGCGCGACGACAGAGCCCCGCACCGGGCGGAGCCCGCGTCGCGTGAATCCGCGGGCGGGCGTTTCATTTCTCGGCGCCGGGTTCCTCTTGACCGGCCGGGCGTGACGTGTCGGCCTCCTCCAGCCGCTTCAGAAGATCCTTGAACCGGTCCGGCACCGGCTCGTTGACCAGATCCTGAAACGCCAGTTTCAAGTTGCGGTCGATTTCCTCGTCCAGCTTGGGGGTTCGTCTTGGCGGCACTGTGCTGGACCTCGTTTCTGGCATGGTGTCCCTGCCGCCGGAGAGTACATGCCGTGCCCCGGTCCGGTCCAACACTTCTTTGCAGAAGGCGCACCGGCGCGGTGCCCATGCAACAAAAAAGTCCCCGCCGATTCAGAGTGTTCGGCGGGGCAAGCCTTTCGCGCGTGGGCGAAAGACGGGAGGAAAGCGTAAAGGCGTCAGCCTTCGGAAGAGGCAAGCGGAACCGCCACGAAGCGATAGGCGCCGCCGCGGAAGACGCGCAGAAGCGCAGGCCGCCCGTTTTCCTGGGCCGCATCCAGCGCCGCACCGATGGCGTTGACGTCAGTCACCGTCTGGCCGCCGGCCTCGACGATCACGTCGCCCTGCCGCAGGCCGGCCGCGGCGGCAGCGCTGTCGCGGTTCACCTCGACGATCACCAGCCCCGAAACGTCGTCGGGCAGGCTGAACCGTGCACGCAGTTCGGGGTTGAGGGCGGCCACGCTGGCGCCGAGCTTGGGATGGCCGTCTTTGCTGGCGGGTGCGGGTTGCGAGGCCTCCATCACGTTGCCCGGCTGGCGTCCGATCTCGACCTGAAGTTCCTGCCGCTCGCCATCGCGCCAGACGGTCAGGGTGGCGTCCTCGCCGATCCGCTGATCGGCGATGGCGAAGACCAGCGCACGGGGATCGTCGATCGGCTCGCCGTTGACGGCGACCAGGACATCGCCCGATTGCACACCCGCCTCTTCGGCGGGTCCGCCCGGCGTGACCTCGTTGATCATGGCGCCGGCAGCATCGGGCAGGTCCAGCGCCTCGGCGATCTGGTCGGACACGCCCTGCACCCGCACGCCCAGCCAGCCTCGCTCGACCCGGCCGTCATCCTTGAGGTCGGCGACGATACGCTCGGCCACATGCGCGGGCACGGCAAAGCCTACGCCGACATTGCCGCCGCTGGGCGAGAAGATCGCGGTATTCACACCGATCACGTCGCCCTCGGCATCGAAGAGCGGACCGCCGGAGTTTCCGCTGTTGATGGCGGCGTCGGTCTGGATGAAATCGTCATAGGGCCCCGAATTGATGTCGCGGGACTGGCCCGAGACGATGCCGGCCGTAACCGTTCCGCCAAGGCCGAAGGGATTACCGATGGCGACCACCCATTGCCCGATCTCCAGATCGCGCGAGTCGCCCCATTGCA